>NZ_JBFBGN010000048.1:0-46119 GCF_040684675.1 Streptomyces sp. NPDC089915
GTCAAGGGTCGCCGCAGGCGATCGCGAAGCGACGCGACGAAGGAGCGCCCTTGACAGGGCGGCCCGACGCGGAAGGACGATGAGACTGGCGGGAAACCCCCAGCCCTCCCTGAGACCGCCCCGCCGAGGCCCCGCCCTCCCCCGGCCCCGCCGCACCGTGCCACCCCCGCCCAGCCCCCACCCCCGCCCGGGCGGGTGGGCAGCCACCGCCCGGCCCCCGGCGCCTCGCGGGGGAGATGGCCGGCCCCCGCCGCGCCCCGTACACCCTCACCCCACCGGCAGCTCCACGTACGACGGCGTCGGCTCCGGTGAGGTGAACGACAGGGTGGCGCGGGGGAGGTTGGCGTCCGCGTAGAAGGGGTCTCGGGGGGTGAGGGCCAGCATCGGGCGGTGGCCCGGGGGGAGGTCGTACGCCGTCGGGTGGAGGGTGATGTCCGCGGTGATCAGGCTGTCCGGCGGGGAGTGCAGGTCGCTGAACGGGGCGTGGGTGATCAGGCGGGCCGAGCCGTCGGGGGCGAGGTCGAGGAGGTAGGCCACGAAGGTGGAGCCGGAGTTCGCCGCCCGGTAGGTGACCCGCAGGCGCGGGGTGCCGCGCAGGCGGGTGGTGTCCGCCGCCGGGGCGGCGGTCCACACGGCGGCGGCGGTGCGGTCCATCGCGGCGGCGGCCGGGTGGTGCCGGGGCCGGCCGGCCAGCTCGGCGTCCCCGGAGCGGGCGACCGCGTCGGCGACGGTCACCGGGGTCTCGACCCCGCACACGACGCCCGCCGCCCAGCCGGGGTCGGGCTCGGCCGTCAGTTCGCCGGTGCCGGTGAGGTAGAGGCGGCGGGTGAGGCGGGTGGGGGGCGGCCAGGTGGGGGAGGGCTCCAGGGTCCGGCTCCACATCACCTCGCAGAGGACCTCCCCCTCCGCGTCGACGCCGTTGTCGAGGCCGAGGAGGTGGCGGTCGAACCAGCGGTGGGCGTCCGTCCACACCCGGTTGGGCAGTCCGGGCAGGCCGCTGGACTCGGGACCGCCGTGGTCGCCGATGGAGAGGTCGATCCGCTTGGGGCCGGTGAGTTCCTGGAACATCCGCAGCACCTGCCCGGCGGGGAAGAGGGTCTCGTGCCAGGCGTGCGCGCAGAACACCGGCACCCGCCGCCGGACCAGCTCCTTGACGTACGTGAAGGGTGAGCGCCGCTCCGCCCACGCGCGGGTCTCCCGGCCGTCCCGGTGGGCGAGTACGTCCTCCAGCGCGCGCTCCGCCGGCCGGCCGAGCCGGGCCCGCGGGGAGGCGGTGAGCAGGGCGTGGACGGCGGCGGTGCGGCGCGTGGCGTTCTCGCCGAGCACCTCCCCGAGGTCGGCCCAGCCGCTGAGGGCCGCCACCGCGTCCACCCGGGCGTCGTGCGCGGCGACGAGCTGGGCGATCCCGGCGCCGTAGGAGACGCCGAGGAGGCCGATCCGGCTGACGGGTCCGGCGGCGCGTTCCAGCAGGTGGTCCAGGGCGTGCCGGCCGTCGGTGACGTCGAGCGGTCCGGCGAGGTCGGACTGGCCCTCGGAGGCGGCGAACCCGCGCGGGCTGTAGGCGAGGACGTCGTAGCCGCGCAGCGCGAACCGGGAGGCCTGGACGGCGTACGCGGGCCAGCCCAGGTCCGTCCACGGCGCGGGCATCACGACCACCGGCCGCGCCGCGGATCCGGTGTGCCGCCAGAGGGCGGCGTCGAGGAGGTCCCCGTCGGCGCCGGTCACCTTGCCCCGGCTGAAGACGGCGGCGGCCCGCACGGCCCCGACCTCGGCGGCCCGTGCGGGCGGCAGGCCGTCGGTCTCACCGGTTTCGAGGGCGGTGGCGAAGGCGGTGAGGGCGGTCGCGTCGAGTTCGGGGTGGAGGGAGTGGGCGGCAGGGTGCACGTCGGATCATCCTCATCGTCTCGTCGTCGAGTGGCATGGACGGGTGGGGACGTGTTCGGACGTGGGGGGGAGTGGGAGAGAGGCGCATGCGCCGCTTGTGCTCCGGTGGTACGGGCGGCGCACTCAGTATCGGCGCGGCGCGCGGGGTGTGCCCGGGGGCTTGCGGGGGACGGCCGGAATCGCCCGTGGGGGTGGCGGGCGGCGTCGGTGCCGTGGGCTTCGGGGAAGCGGTCGGCGGGCTCAAGTGGCCTGCGGTGGAGCGGGGTTGGCCGGTGGCGGGAATCGGTCGGGGCGGAATGAAAATCATGCAAGCATGCTTGATTGTTTCTCGGACGGCTGCCAGGCTTCCCCTCACGCCGAGAGGGGAGCACGCCGTGCCCGAGCCGTCCGTCGTCGCCGTCTTCGCCGATCTCCGCGAGGAGGGCCGTGAACTCGACTCCCTCGTAGGGGGGTTGGCCGAGCCCGAGTGGGCGCGGCCGACGCCCGCCGAGGGGTGGGGCATCGCCCATCAGATCGCGCACCTGCACTGGACGGACCGGGCCGCGCTGCTCGCCCTCACCGATGCCGAGGGCTTCGCGCGGGAGGTGGAGGCGGCCCTCAAGGCCCCGGACTCCTTCGTCGACGAGGGCGCCGAGGAGGGCGCCCGGCTGGCGCCCGCCGAGCTGCTCGCGCGGTGGCGGGCCGGGCGGGAGGCGCTGGACCGGGCTCTGGCCGCGGCCTCCCCCGACGCCCGGTTCCCCTGGTACGGGCCCCCGATGAAGGCCGCCTCGATGGCCAGCGCCCGGCTGATGGAGACCTGGGCCCACGGCCAGGACGTCGCCGACGCGCTCGGTGTGCGCCGCGCCCCGACCGCCCGGCTGCGGCACGTCGCGCGGATCGGGGTGCGGGCGCGGGACTACGCGTACGCCGTGCGCGGACTGGCCGTGCCGGACGGGGAGTTCCGGGTGGAGCTGACGGCCCCCGACGGGGCCGGGGTGTGGGCGTACGGGCCCGAGGACGCCGGGCAGCGGGTCACCGGGCCCGCGCTGGACTTCTGCCTGCTGGTCACCCAGCGCGCCCACCGCGCCGACCTCGCCCTCACCGCCGAGGGCGCCGACGCCGACCGCTGGCTGGACGTGGCGCAGGCCTTCGCCGGCCCCGCCGGCCCGGGCCGCGAGCCGCGGGGCGAGCGGTGAGCGGCCGCCGTCCGCTGCGCATCGGCAACGCCTCGGGCTTCTACGGCGACCGGCTGGGCGCGGTCCGCGAGATGCTGACCGGCGGCCCGCTCGACGTGCTCACCGGCGACTACCTGGCCGAGCTGACCATGCTGATCCTCGGCCGCGACCGGCTGAAGAACCCGGACCTGGGCTACGCCAAGACCTTCCTGAGGCAGCTGGAGGAGGGGCTCGGGCTGGCGCACGAGCGGGGCGTGCGGATCGTCACCAACGCCGGCGGGCTGAACCCGGCCGGACTGGCGGACGCGGTGCGCGCGCTGGCGGGCAAGGTGGGGGTGCCCGTCCGCGTCGCGCACGTCGAGGGCGACGACCTGATGCGGCACGTCGAGGGCGACGACCTGATGGGGCACGTCGAGGGCGACGACCTGATGGGGCACGGGCAGACGGCGGCGGGGGCGGGGCCGGCGGCGTGGGAGGGGGCGCTGACCGCCAACGCGTACCTCGGCGGAGCCGGGATCACCGCCTGCCTGCGGGCGGGCGCGGACGTGGTGGTCACCGGCCGGGTCACCGACGCGGCGCTGGTGAGCGGGCCGGCCGCGTGGTGGTTCGACTGGGGGCCCGAGGAGTACGACCGGCTGGCGGGGGCGGTGGTCGCGGGGCACGTCCTGGAGTGCGGGACGCAGGCCACCGGCGGGAACTACGCCTTCTTCACCGGCCACGACGTACGCCGGCCGGGCTTCCCGCTGGCGGAGGTCTCCGAGGACGGCTCGGCGGTCGTCACCAAGCACCCCGGCACCGGCGGGCTCGTCTCCCCGGGCACGGTCACCGCGCAGCTCCTGTACGAGACCCAGGGCGCCCGCTACCTCGGCCCCGACGTCACGGCCCGCCTGGACACGGTGCGTCTGACCCCGGACGGCGAGGACCGGGTCCGGATCAGCGGGACCGTGGGGGAGCCGCCGCCGGACACCCTCAAGGTGGGGGTGACGAGGGTCGGGGGCTGGCGCAACGAGGTCGTCTTCGTCCTGACGGGCCTGGACGTCGAGGCGAAGGCGGCGCTGGTGCGCGAGCAGCTCGCGGACGCGCTGGCGGGGGTGGAGGGCGTGGCCTGGACGCTGGCCCGCACCGATCACGCGGACGCGGACACGGAGGAGGCGGCGAGCGCCCTGCTGCGGCTGGTGGTCCGCGACCCGTCGCCGGACCGGGTGGGACGCGGCCTGACGGGCGCGGCGGTCGAGCTGGCCCTGTCGAGCTACCCGGGCTTCCACGTCACGAGCCCGCCGGGGCCGGCCCAGCCGTACGGGGTGTTCACGTCGGCCCTGGTCCCGGCGGACGCCGTCCCGCACATGGCGGTCCTCCCGGACGGGACCCGGGTGGCGGTCCCGCCGGCCGGGGCCCGGGCGGGCGGCGGGGCCGCTGACCTGGCCGCTGACCTGGTTTCCCCCACCCCGCCCCTTCCCGGAACCGGGGCTCCGCCCCGGACCCCGTCCGGGGGCGGAGCCGCCGGCCCCACCACCCGTGCCCCCCTCGGGCTGGTGGCCGGGGCGCGGTCCGGGGACAAGGGGGGTGACGCCAACATCGGGGTCTGGGTCGAGGGCGACGCCGCCTGGGAGTGGCTGCGCGAGACCCTCACCGTCGAGGCCCTCCGGGTCCTGCTCCCCGAGACCGCGCCCCTCGCCGTCGTCCGCCACGAGCTGCCCCGGCTCCGGGCCCTGAACTTCACCGTCGCGGGGATCCTCGGCGCCGGCGTCGCCTCCGGCCACCGGTTCGACCCGCAGGCCAAGGCCCTCGGCGAATGGCTCCGGGCCCGCCACGTGGACATCCCGACGCACCTCCTGCCACCCGCCCCGGAGGGCCGCTCCACTCCCGAGGGCCGCTCCGCTCCCGAGGCGCCACCCGCCCCCGAGGGCCCCGCCGCTCGCGCCGGAGCGGCCGACCGTACGTCACCCGCCCCCGAGGGGATCCGCCCATGACCCGTCTCGCCACCGCCGTCGACCCGCTCGCCCCCGAGCACGCGCAGGCCCGTACCGCCGCGCTCGAACGGCTCGACGCGCTGCACGCCGAACACGCCAAGGCCCTCGCCGGCGGCGGGGAGAAGTACACCGCCCGCCACCGCGGCCGCGGCAAGCTGCTGCCCCGCGAACGGGTCGAGCTGCTCCTCGACCCCGACACCCCGTTCCTCGAACTGTCCCCGCTCGCCGCCTGGGGCAGCGACCACCCCGTCGGCGCCTCGATGGTCACCGGCATCGGCACCGTCGAGGGCGTCGAGTGCCTGATCACCGCCAACGACCCCACCGTGCGCGGCGGTGCCAGCAACCCGTGGACCCTCAGGAAGGCCCTGCGCGCCAACGAGATCGCCCTGCGCAACCGGCTCCCCTGCATCAGCCTCGTCGAGTCCGGCGGCGCCGACCTGCCCTCCCAGAAGGAGATCTTCATCCCGGGCGGGGCGATCTTCCGCGACCTCACCCGGCTGTCCGCCGCCGGCATCCCCACCGTCGCCGTCGTCTTCGGCAACTCCACCGCGGGCGGCGCCTACATCCCGGGGATGTCCGACCACACCGTCATGATCAAGGACCGTTCCAAGGTGTTCCTGGGCGGTCCGCCCCTCGTCAAGATGGCCACCGGCGAGGAGAGCGACGACGAATCGCTCGGCGGCGCCGACATGCACGCCCGCGTCTCCGGCCTCGCCGACCACTACGCCCTCGACGAGTACGACGCCATCCGCCAGGCCCGCCGCATCGTGGCCCGGCTCAACCACCGCAAGCCGTACCCCGAACCGCCGCGCGCCCAGGAGCCGCTGTACGACGCGGAGGAGCTCCTCGGGATCGTCCCGCCGGACCTGAAGACCCCCTTCGACCCCCGCGAGGTCATCGCCCGCATCGTCGACGCCTCCGACTTTGACGAGTTCAAGCCCCTCTACGGGCCCAGCCTCGTCACCGGCTGGGCCAGCCTGCACGGGTATCCCGTCGGCATCCTCGCCAACGCCCAGGGCGTCCTGTTCAGCGCCGAGTCGCAGAAGGCCGCCCAGTTCATCCAGCTCGCCAACCAGCGCGACATCCCGCTGCTCTTCCTCCACAACACCACCGGCTACATGGTCGGCAAGGAGTACGAGCAGGGCGGCATCGTCAAACACGGCTCGATGATGATCAATGCGGTGTCCAACTCCCGGGTCCCGCACCTGTCCGTCCTCATCGGAGCCAGCTACGGCGCCGGGCACTACGGCATGTGCGGCCGCGCCTACGAGCCCCGGTTCCTCTTCGCCTGGCCCAGCGCCAAGTCCGCCGTCATGGGCCCGCAGCAGCTGGCGGGCGTGCTCTCGATCGTGGCCCGGCAGTCCGCCGCCGCCAAGGGGCAGCCGTACGACGAGGAGGCCGACGCCGGGATGCGGGCCTTCGTCGAGGCGCAGATCGAGTCCGAGTCCCTGCCCATGTTCCTGTCCGGGCGGCTCTACGACGACGGCGTCATCGACCCGCGCGACACCCGAACCGTCCTCGGCCTGTGCCTGTCGGCCGTCCACAACGCCCCCGTCGAGGGCGCCCGTGGCGGCTTCGGCGTCTTCCGGATGTGAGCCCGCCCATGACGAACCCGATCACCTCCCTCCTCGTCGCCAACCGGGGCGAGATCGCCGTACGGATCTTCCGCACGGCCCGCGCCCTCGGCCTGGCCACGGTCGCCGTCCACTCCGACCCCGACGCCGACGCCCTGCACGTCCGCTCGGCCGACACCGCCGTCCGGCTGCCCGGGGCCGCCCCCGCGGACACCTACCTGCGCGCCGGCCTGATCGTCGAGGCGGCCCGCGCGGCGGGCGCGGACGCCGTCCACCCCGGGTACGGATTCCTCTCCGAGAACGCGGACTTCGCCCGCCGGGTCGAGGCCGCGGGGCTGGCCTGGATCGGCCCGCCGCCGGAGGCCATCGAGGCCATGGCCTCCAAGACCCGGGCCAAGGACCTCATGCGGGCCGCCGGGGTGCCGCTGCTGGAACCCGTCGACCCCGCCACCGCCACCGCCGCGGACCTGCCCCTGCTGCTGAAGGCCGCGGCGGGCGGAGGCGGCCGGGGGATGCGCGTCGTACGCGACCTGGACTCCCTCAAGGAGTCCCTGGACGCGGCCGCGGCCGAGGCCCTCTCCGCGTTCGGCGACGGCGAGGTCTTCGCCGAGCCGTACGTGGAACGCGGCCGCCACGTCGAGGTCCAGGTCCTCGCCGACGCCCACGGCACCGTCTGGGCCCTGGGCACCCGCGACTGCTCCCTCCAGCGCCGCCACCAGAAGGTCATCGAGGAGGCCCCGGCCCCCGACCTCCCCGAGGAGCTCCGGACCCGCCTGCACGCCGCCGCCGTGGCCGCCGCCCGGGCGGTGTCCTACCGGGGCGCGGGCACCGTCGAGTTCCTCGTCGGCGCCGACGGCCGCCCCTACTTCCTGGAGATGAACACCCGCCTCCAGGTGGAACACCCCGTCACCGAAGCCGTCTTCGGCCTCGACCTCGTCGCCCTCCAGCTCCGCGTCGCCGAGGGAGAACCCCTCCCGCCGGCCCCGCCCGAGCCCTCCGGCCACGCCGTCGAGGCCCGGCTGTACGCGGAGGACCCCGCCCTCGACTGGCGCCCGCAGACCGGCGTCCTGCACACCCTCTCCGTCCCGGAACACGTCCGCGTCGACACCGGGTTCACCGACGGCGACAGCGTCTCCGTCCACTACGACCCCATGCTCGCCAAGGTCATCGCCCACGCGCCCACCCGCGCCGAAGCCGTCCGCGTCCTCGCCGACGCCCTCTCCCGCGCCCGTATCCACGGCCCGGTCACCAACCGCGACCTCCTCGTCCGCTCCCTGCGCCACCCGGAGTTCACCGCCGCCCGGATCGACACCGGCTTCTACGACCGCCACCTCGAAGCCCTCACCGAAGGCGCGCCCGACCCCGCCCTCGCCTGCCTCGCCGCCGCCCTCGCCGAAGCCGCACCGGCCCCCGGCGCCCCGCTCGCCGCCCGGCTGGGCGGCTGGCGCAACCTCCGCTCCCAGCCGCAGACCCGCCGCTACACCGTCGCCGGCACCGAGCACGAGGTCCGCCACCACCCCGTCGACCGGCCCGGCGTACGCGTCCTGGCCGCCGCACCGGAGCTCGTCACCCTCGAAGTCGACGGGGTCCGGCGGATGTTCCACGTGAAACACGAATCGAACACCGTCTACGTGGACTCCGCGCTCGGCTCCCACACCCTGACCCCCGTCCCCCGGTTCCCCGATCCCCAGGACCGCACCGAACCGGGCTCCCTGCTCGCCCCCATGCCCGGAACCGTCGTCCGCGTCGCCGAGGGCCTCGCCCCCGGCACCGCCGTCACCGCCGGGCAGCCCCTGCTCTGGCTGGAGGCCATGAAGATGGAGCACCGCATCCTCGCCCCCGCCTCCGGCACGCTCACCGCGCTCCACGCCGCCACCGGCCAACAGGTCGAGTTCGGCGCCCTGCTCGCCGTAGTCCAGGAGGAAACGCCGTCATGAGCCCCGCCGCCACCGAAACCGAAGAACACCAGGCCCTGCGCACCGCCGTCGCCGCCCTCGGACGGCGCTACGGCCGCGACTACCTCGCCCGCCTCGCCCGCGAGGGCGGCCACCCCGACGAGCTGTGGGCCGACGCCGCCAAGCTCGGCTACCTCGGGGTCAACCTGCCCGAGGAGTACGGGGGCGGGGGCGGCGGCATCGCCGAACTCTCCATCGTCCTGGAGGAACTGGGCGCCGCCGGCTGCCCGCTGCTGATGATGGTCGTCTCGCCGGCCATCTGCGGCACGGTCATCGCCCGCTTCGGCACCGAGGCCCAGAAGCGGGCCTGGCTGCCCGGCCTCGCGGACGGCAGCCGCACCATGGCCTTCGGGATCACCGAACCCGACGCCGGCTCCAACTCCCACCGCATCACCACCACCGCCCGCCGCGACGGCGGCTCCTGGGTCCTCACCGGCCGCAAGGTCTTCATCTCCGGAGTGGACATCGCCGACGCCACACTGATCGTCGGCCGCACCGAGGACGCCCGCACCGGCCGGCTCAAGCCCTGCCTGTTCATCGTCCCGCGCGAGACCCCCGGCTTCACCCGCTCGGTGATCGACATGGAGCTCCAGGCGGCGGAGAAGCAGTTCGAACTCGTCCTGGACGAGGTCCGGCTCCCCGCCGAGGCGCTCGTCGGCGACGAGGACGCGGGCCTGCTCCAGCTCTTCGCCGGCCTCAACCCCGAGCGGATCATGACGGCGGCCTTCGCCATCGGGATGGGCCGGTACGCGCTGGGCCGGGCCGTGGACTACGCCCGCACCCGGCAGGTGTGGCAGGAGCCGATCGGCGCCCACCAGGCCGTCGCGCACCCGCTGGCGGCCGCGCACATCGAACTGGAGCTGGCGCGGCTGATGATGCAGAAGGCCGCCCGGCTGTACGACGCCGGGGACGACATGGGGGCCGGGGAGGCGGCGAACATGGCGAAGTACGCGGCGGGGGAGGCGTGCGTGCGGGCGGTGGACCAGGCCGTGCACACCCTCGGCGGGAACGGGCTCACCCGTGAGTACGGGCTGGCCTCCCTGATCACGGCGGCCCGGGTCGCCCGGATCGCGCCGGTCAGCCGGGAGATGATCCTCAACTTCGTCAGCCACCAGACGTTGGGGCTCCCCAAGTCCTACTGATCCGCCGCTGCGCGGAGCCGCTCCCCGCCCCGCCCTTCGCCCGTTCCCCGGGGCTCCGCCCCGGACCCCGCGCCCCGATCGCCGACGGGCCCGGACTCCAGCCGCCCCGACCGGGTGAACCCGGTGCCGTGCCTGCCCTGACCGGGAGGGGGGCGGGCGGATCGGGGGCCGGGGCGGGCGGGGGCGCCGCGTACCCTCCCCGGAGGGGCCGGCGCCCCGTCAACAGACCCCTCCGGAGGAGACATGGCCCCACTCGTGCACGCCGCCCGGGCGACCGGCATCACCACCCTCACCCTCGACTCCCCGGCCAACCGCAACGCGCTCTCCGCGCAGCTCGTCGGCGAGCTGCGGGCCGCGATCGCCGGCGCGGGCGAGGACTCCGGCACCCGCGCCGTGGTCCTCACCCACACCGGGAACACCTTCTGCGCCGGCGCCGACCTGAAGTCCCCCTGCGACCCGGCCGACTTCCTCGCCCTGCTGCGCGAGCTCACCACGCTCCCCAAGCCGGTCGTCGCCCGGGTCACCGGCCACGTCCGCGCGGGCGGCCTCGGCCTGCTCGGCGCCTGCGACATCGCCGCCGCCGGGCCGGGGTCCTCGTTCGCCTTCACCGAAACCCACCTCGGCCTCGCGCCCGCCGTGATCTCGATGACCCTGCTGCCCCGCCTCGACCCCCGCGCGGCCTCCCGCTACTTCCTGACCGCGGAACCCTTCGACGCCGCCGAGGCCACCCGGATAGGGCTGCTCACCCTCCACACCGACGGCGACCCCGACACCGCCCTCGCGCCCGTCCTCGACGGACTGCGCAAGGCCTCCCCGCAGGCACTGGCGGAGACCAAGGCGATGGTGGCCGCCGGCGTACGGGAGGCCCTGGACCGCGACGGCGCCCGCCTGACGGAACTCTCCGCGCGGCTCTTCGCCTCCGCCGAGGCCCGCGAGGGCATCACCGCCCGCTTCGAGCGCCGGGACCCGTCATGGGTGCGCTGACCGGAGCGGGCACCGCCCCCCAAGCCGCCCCCCGAGCCGCCCCCGACACCGCCCCCGGTGCCTCTCAAGCCGCCCCCCAGGCAGCCCCCCGCCCCGGCACCGGCGCCGTCCCCAAGCAGGCGCGCAGCCGCGTCACCCGCCGCCACCTCCTGGAGGCGGCCGTCTCCTGCCTGGCCGAGCACGGCTGGGCGGGTTCCACCGTCGCCGTGGTCGCCGAGCGCGCCGGGGTCTCGCGGGGCGCGGCCCAGCACCACTTCCCGACCCGGGAGGCACTGTTCACGGCCGCCGTCGAGTACGTCGCCGAGGAACGCTCCACCGCCCTGCGGGAGCTCTTCCAGGCCGCCCCCGCCCCCCGGCCGGCGGTGGTCGAGGCACTGGTCGACCTCTACACCGGGGCGCTGTTCCGGGCCGCGCTCCAACTGTGGGTGGCCGCCTCCAACGAGGAGCAGCTGCGTCCGCAGGTGACGGAGCTGGAGGCCAGGGTGGGCCGGGAGACCCACCGCATCGCGGTCGAGCTGCTGGGCGCGGACGAGTCGGCGGCGGGCGTGCGGGAGACCGTGCAGGGCCTCCTCGACATGGCCCGGGGCCTGGGCCTGGCGAACGTCCTGACCGATGACACGGCCCGCCGGGAGCGGGTCGTCGCCCAGTGGTCGAGGATCCTCGACGCCGCCCTGGGCTGAGGAACGCGAAGGGCGCCGCACCCCGGCGAGGGGGTGCGGCGCCCTCGGGGCGGGCGGACCGTCAGGCCGTGGACGCGATATCCGCGTAGCCCTCGATGTCGCGCGGGTCGCGCCGGCCCGGGCCCGTGTAGCGGGCGGACGGGCGGACCAGGCGGCCCGTGCGCTTCTGCTCCAGGATGTGCGCGGACCAGCCGGCCGTACGGGCGCAGCTGAACATGGACGTGAACATGTGCGCCGGGACCTCCGCGAAGTCCAGCATGATCGCGGCCCAGAACTCCACGTTCGTGGCGAGCACCCGGTCGGGGCGGCGCGCGTGCAGCTCCTCCAGCGCGGCCTTCTCCAGCGCGGCGGCCACCTCGTAGCGGGGGGCGTCGAGCTCCTTGGCGGTGCGGCGAAGGACGCGGGCGCGCGGGTCCTCGGCGCGGTAGACGCGGTGCCCGAAGCCCATGAGCCGCTCGCCCTTGTCGAGGGCCTTCTTCACGTAGGCCACGGCGTCGCCGGTGCGCTCGATCTCCTCGATCATGCCGAGGACGCGCGAGGGCGCCCCGCCGTGCAGCGGCCCGGACATGGCGCCGACGGCGCCCGACAGGGCCGCGGCGACGTCGGCGCCGGTGGAGGCGATGACGCGGGCGGTGAAGGTGGAGGCGTTCATGCCGTGCTCGGCGGCCGAGGTCCAGTAGGCGTCGACGGCCTTGACGTGCTTGGGGTCGGGCTCGCCCCGCCAGCGGATCATGAACCGCTCGACGACGGACTCGGCCTTGTCGATCTCCCGCTGCGGCACCATCGGCAGGCCCTGGCCGCGGGCGGACTGGGCGACGTACGAGAGGGCCATGACGGCGGCCCGCGCGAGGTCGTCGCGGGCGGTGCGCTCGTCGATGTCGAGGAGCGGTTTCAGGCCCCACACGGGGGCGAGCATGGCGAGCGCGGACTGCACGTCGACGCGGATGTCGCCGGAGTGGACCGGGATCGGGAAGGGTTCGGCGGCCGGCAGACCCGGGTTGAAGGCACCGTCGACCAGCAGGCCCCAGACGTTCCCGAAGGAGACGTGGCCCACGAGGTCTTCGATGTCCACACCCCGGTAGCGGAGCGATCCGCCTTCCTTGTCGGGCTCGGCGATCTCCGTCTCGAACGCGACGACCCCTTCGAGTCCGGGTACGAAGTCGGACATGCGGCGGCTCCCTCAGATAGTGCGAACACGCGCGGTTCCCGGCGTGATTCGCGGTCCGGCGCGGTCATCACCGTTGATGCCCGGCACGGCCGATGGTCATCCGTGCGGGGACCCTCGGACCGGCCCCAAGATTTTGTCCGTTCCACCCGGCCTTCGGAAGCGTGACATACGGCACACCGGCCGCCGGGTTACTGCGGCAGGATGGCGGTGTGACCGATCAGGACATTGACCCCGCCGCCATGCGCGAGCAGTACCGCTCCGAGATCGTCGAGGAGGCGGGTCTCGCCGGGGACCCGATGGCGCAGTTCGCCCGCTGGTTCCAGCAGGCCGCCGACTCGGACCTCTTCGAGCCGAACGCGATGGTCGTCTCGACCGCGACCGCCGACGGCCGGCCCAGCTCCCGCACCGTCCTGCTGAAGCGGTTCGACTCGCGGGGCTTCGTGTTCTTCACCAACTACGGATCCCGCAAGGCGCGCGAGATCGAGGAGAACCCGTACGTCTCGCTCCTCTTCCCCTGGCATCCGATCGCCCGCCAGGTGATCGTGACGGGCCGGGCGGCCCGGGTCGGCCGGGACGAGACGGCCGCCTACTTCCGCTCCCGGCCGCACGGCTCCCAGCTGGGCGCCTGGGCGAGCGAGCAGTCCCGGGTGATCGGCTCGCGCGCCGAGCTGGACCGCCGTTACGCGGAGCTGGCGGAGCGCTACCCCGAGGGCGAGCAGGTGCCGGTGCCGCCGGAGTGGGGCGGGCTGCGGGTGGTGCCCGACGCGCTGGAGTTCTGGCAGGGGCACGAGAACCGGCTGCACGACCGGCTGCGGTACGTACTCGACGGGGAGAAGTGGCGGATCGAGCGCCTGTGCCCGTAAGAAGGGCGCCCCTGGCCCTGAGGGGCCGCGGGAAAGCAGGCGACCCGCGGGCTCGGGTTCCTCTCCTGCAGTGAGAGGAGCCGGCCGGACGTGCCGGCGAGCCCGCGGGTCGGGTGACTGCTTGGGATTGGCACCGGGCGGCTAGCTTCCGCCGGGCACCGCACTGGGTGCGTTGCTGACGACGGGCCCTTAGCCCGCAGCCACCTCACGCGTCCGGTTTCCGTACATTTCGGGAACCACCTCCCTTCTCGTGTACGGCAGAGCCTAGGCCGCCGCCCCGAGGGCCTCAACCTATTTATCGGGTTCCCCACCGATGGCGGCAACTCCCCTATTCGGTGCGGGAGTTACTCCCTACACTGGCCGTCCGCCATCGGGGGAGGGGTGCCATGAGCGCCGAGCTGCTGCCGCGCGACTACCGGATCCGGGCCCAGCAGATGACCGCCGTTTACGTCGCCGTCGGGGTGGGGCTGCCCGGCATCGCCCTGTCCACGCTGAACCTGGACGACGTCCCCGGCTCGGTGAAGCTGGTGATCATCGCCCTGGTGGTGCTGCTCTTCGGCTGGCTGGTCTGGGCGTCCAAGCGCTGTGCGACCTCCGCCGACCTCAAGGGCATCCGGGTCCGCCGCTTCACCGGGAGCAGGCGGCTGGCCTGGGAGGACATCCAGGAGATCCGGGCCGTGCGCAATCCGAGCGCCGCCATGGGGCAGAACCAGCCCACCCTCGTCTCGTACGCCTACGACGCCGAGGGGCGCCGGGTCCAGCTGATGTACGTGGACGACAACCACGTCGACGTCGAGCGCGAGATCGCCGTGATCCGGACCGCCTGGGAGGAGCTCCGCGGCCCCGGCTGGGCGCCGGACCCGCAGGCGCACGCGCGCATCGAGCGGCAGGCGGTGCGCGAGGGGCGGATGCTGAAGGCGACGTTCTGGGGGTGCGGGATCTTCTTCGTGCTCTTCGTGATCGCGATGGTCGTCATGGTCGTCAGCACCTGAGCCCCCTCGCCCCCACCGGACATTCCGGGAGGATTCCGGGAAGCGGGTGTGGTCTGGGTCACGTTCCAGTTCAATGATCTGACGTGCCGCACACGCGAACACCTGCAGGGGGTGCCAGGTGAGTGCTTCCGGACGTGGTGAGACCACCGACGATCTGCTCGCAGCGCTGCTCGACGGGATGGACGCCGCCCTGTGCGCGTTCGACTCCGACGGCGTGATCACGCACTGGAACCGCGAGGCCGAGCGGATCCTCGGCTGGAGCGCCGCCGAGGCGGTGGGCCGGCGCGGGTTCGCGGGCTGGGCGGTGCGCGCCGCCGACGCGGACGACGTGCAGGACCGGCTGATGTCGGCGCAGGACGCGCCGGGCCGGCAGGTCCACGAGTTCGCCTTACTGACCAAGGAGGGCGGGCGGATCCTCGTACGGACCCAGTCCGCCGGGGTGCCGGGCGCCGACGGGAAACCCGCCGGGGTCTACTGCGCCTTCAGCGAGGTCCACGCCCAGATCGACCTGGAGCGCTCCATCGCCCTCAGCGAGGCCCTGATGGACGACGCCTCCTGGGGGGTCGTCCTGGTCGACGTGGACCTGCGCCCGGCGGTGGTCAACGCGCACGCCGCCCGCGCCTTCGGCTCCGGGCGCACGACGCTGCTCGGGCGGCCGCTCGGCGAGCTGCTGACCCAGGGCGTGGAGGAGCTGGAGGGGGCACTCCAGCACGTACTGGCCGAGGGGGCACCGCCGGGGCCGGTGGAGCTGTGGGTGTCGGTGCGGACCCCGGAGGGGGAGCGGCGGCGCTGCTGGCGGAGCGGGTTCCTGCGGCTGGCCTCGCCGCTCGCGGAGGAGCCGGTGCCGCTGGGGGTGGGGTGGCTGTTCCAGGACGTCACCGAGGCCCGGCAGGCCGAGCTGGACAACGGGCAGGTGCGGTTCCGGTCGAACCAGCTGCACCGGGCGGGGCGGGCCGCCGGCGAGTGCGCGGACCCGGCGGAGGCGGCGGCCGTACGGCTGGACTTCGCGCTGGCCGGGTTCGCGGAGCACGCGCTGGTCGACGTACTGGCGCAGGACGGGCGGCGGCTGGTCCGCTCGGCGGTGTCCCCGTCGGGGCTGGCCCTGCTGCTGCCCGGGCCGGGGGCGATCCCCGTCCGGTACGAGACCGCGCACCCGGCGCTCCAGGCGCTGGACCGGATCGGCCCGGTGCGGGCGAGTGCGCCGGGGGCGCCGGGCAGCGAGGCGGCGGAGGGCTGGGCGCGGGCCCGGCAGTGGCCGCCGGGGGCGGCGCACGGGCTGTGCACGGTGCTGCGGAGCCGGGGGCGCACGGTGGGGATCCTGACCTTCGTCCGCGGGCCGTCGCGCCCGGCCTTCACCCATCCCGACGCGGCGTACGCGGAGGAGGTGGCGGCCCGCGTCGCCGCCGACCTGGACCTGGCCGGAGCCTGAGGGGGCTCCGCCCCCAGAACCCCGCACCTCAACGGGGTCCGGGGCGGAGCCCCGGGAAACGGCGAAAGGGCGGGGCGGGGAGACGGCTCCGCGCAGCGGCACCCCCGGCCCCGCCCCGCACGGCACCGGCTCAGTGGCGGAAGAAGATCCGGTCCCCGTACTCGCGCATCACGCGCCCGTTCCACTCGTGCCCGCCGTCCACGTTGCCCGACCGCAGCAGCGGCGGCTCCACGCCCCGCGCGGCCAGTTCCCCGGCCGCGGCCGCCATGACCGCCTGCATGATCGCGCTCGTCACCACCGTCGACGCGGGAGCGAACGGCGCCTCGATGCCGTCCGCCGTCAGCTCCGCGTCGCCGACCGCGATCTTGCTGTCGAGGACGATGTCGCAGTGGTCCTTCAGGTAGGTCCCCGAGACGTGCCGCGACTTCGTCTCCGTCGCGTACGCCACCGAGGTCACACCGATCACCTTCAGCCCCAGGGCCCGCGCGTTCATCGCCATCTCGACCGGCAGTGCATTGCGCCCGGAGAGCGAAATGACGACGAGCACATCGCCGTCGGAGGCCGGACTGCTGTCCAGCACCGCCCCGGCCAGCCCGTCGACCCGCTCCAGCGCGCTGCCCAGCGTGGCTGGCATGACGTCCACGCCCGCCGTGCCCGGTACCGCGAGGAAGTTCATCAGGGCCAGCCCGCCGGCCCGGTACACCACGTCCTGCGCGGGCAGCGAGGAGTGCCCCGCACCGAAGGCGAACAGCCGGTGACCTGCGGCGACGGCCTCGGCGATCACGGCCCCGGCCTCGGCGATCCGCGAGCCCTCCTCGTCACGCACCCGCTCCAGCAGGCCGATGGCGGCGTCGAAGAACTGCCCGGCCAGCTTGCTCTCGCTCATACGCCGAAGGCCCTTCCAGGGTGGGGTGCGGTGGATGCGTCGTCGGTGGTCCGCCGCTCACCGTGCGGTCTGGACCAAGGACGTGTCAATACGGGCGTCAATCCCGGGACCAAAGCCCTGCGCACCGGGCGTCCGGGGCGGCCCGCCGGGCCTGCCGGGAGATGTCCAGTACATGCCTTGACGTCAGGCGCGGGACGGTTGTCGGCCCGATGCGTCAGAATTGGGGGCAGGGCCAGCGCACGCAATCCGAGGGGCACGAATGTCCGGACTGATCGATACCACGGAGATGTATCTCCGCACCATCCTCGAGCTGGAAGAGGAAGGCGTGGTCCCCATGCGCGCCCGGATCGCCGAGCGGCTGGACCAGAGCGGCCCGACGGTGAGCCAGACGGTGGCGCGCATGGAGCGGGACGGCCTCGTGGCGGTCGCCAGCGACCGGCACCTGGAGCTGACCGACGAGGGCCGCAAGCTCGCGACGCGCGTGATGCGCAAGCACCGCCTCGCGGAGTGCCTGCTCGTCGACGTCATCGGCCTGGAGTGGGAGCAGGTCCACGCGGAGGCCTGCCGCTGGGAGCACGTGATGAGCGAGGCGGTGGAGCGCCGCGTGCTGGAGCTGCTGCGCCACCCGACCGAGTCCCCGTACGGGAACCCGATCCCGGGTCTGGAGGAGCTGGGCGAGAAGGCCGAGGCCGACCCGTTCATCGAGGACGGCATGGTCAGCCTGTCGGAGCTGGACCCGGGCAGCGAGGGCAAGACCGTGGTCGTCCGCCGCATCGGCGAGCCGATCCAGACCGACGCCCAGCTGATGTACACCCTGCGGCGCGCGGGCGTGCAGCCCGGCGCGGTGGTGAGCGTGACGGAGTCCCCGGGCGGGGTGCTGGTCGGCAGCGGCGGCGAGGCCGCCGAGCTGGACTCGGACATCGCCTCGCACGTGTTCGTCGCCAAGCGCTGACGCGGGGGCACGACCCGTACCGGCCGTCGCAGTCCCCTGAAGACGAGTGGTCCCGGCGCCTCGCGGCGCCGGGACCGTCCTCCCCCGGTTGACCTGGAGCCCCGAGCTCTCAAGGTCATCCCCTTCGGACCGTCTTCCCCGAGCGGCCCGCCTCCCTGCTGGAAGGATCTCCATCGGCAGCGGCGGCCAATCCTTGAGCAAGGTCACTCGAAAGAGCGGTGTTGTCGGCGAGACGCCCGTTTTCGAATACGGGTTCGATAGTCTGGCCGGGAGCGAAGGGGGTGCATCCTCGGTGGTTCAGCGCATCGATGTCACTGCAGCCGACGGCGTCCGACTGGCCGCCTGGGAGTTCCGCGATCCGCCCGCCGGGGCCCGGCAGCCGGCGGTCCTGTTACTGCACGGCCTGATGGGCCGGGCCCTGCACTGGGCGGGCACCGCGAGCTGGCTGGGCGAGCACCGCCGCGTGGTGGCCCTGGACCAGCGCGGGCACGGCCAGAGCGAGCACCCCGTGACCAACGGCGCCGGAGCGCCGGGCGGCGTCAGGGACCTGGCCGGCCCGACCGGCTTCGGAGAGCCGCCCGTCCCGGGGGCCCCGGTGCCCTCCCTCGGCCGTGAGGCCTTCGTGGCCGACGCCGAGGCGGCCGTCGAACAGCTCGGCCTCGGTCCGGTCGTCCTCATCGGCCACTCCATGGGCGCCCTCACCGGCTGGCAGCTCGCCGCCCGCCGCCCCGACCTCGTCCGCGCCCTGGTCATCTGCGATATGCGCGCCTCCGCGCTCGGCGAGGCCTCGCAGCAGGAGTGGGAGGAATGGTTCCGCCGCTGGCCGCTGCCGTTCCCCACGCAGGACGCCGCCCGCCGCTGGTTCGGCGAGGACGACCCCCGGGTCGAGCGCCCCGACCCCGGCCGGGGCGCCTTCTTCGCCGAGGTGATGCACCAGGCCGCGGACGGCTGGCGCCCCCTTTTCTCCCGCCGCCAGATGCTGACGGCCCGCGAGACCTGGGTGCACGACGCCCACTGGGAGGAGCTCGCCAAGGTCCGCTGCCCCACCCTCGTCGTCCGCGGCCTGGACGGCGAGCTGGGCCGCGCGGAGGCGCAGGAGATGGTCCGCGTCCTCCCGGCCGGCCAGTACGCCGAGATCCCCGACGCGGGCCACTACGTCCACTACGACCGGCCGGCCGCCCTGCGCGCGGTCCTGGAACCCTTCGTCGACGAGGTCTCGGACCTGGCGCCCCGCTGATCCGGCGGGATCCGGGGGACCCTTCGCCGGTGCGGCGCTCACCCGATGGGGTGGATCACGGCCCTCCAGTGGGCCCAGCGCGGCCCGCCGCACGTGCCGGGCGGCCGCGGCCCCAACAGGCTGTCGCCCGTCCAGTGGGAGCCGCCGGCCCGCTGAGCCCCGGCGGTGAGCCGACGAAGGGTCTCCATGTCCACGTCCCCGTCCACATCCTCCACCTCCCCCCACGTGTCCGCGCCCGGGGTCGCGTCCGCCCCTGGCCGCAGGAGATCCCCTCGCCGCCGGGCGGCCGCGGTCCTCGCCGCCGGTCTGGCGCTCGTCCTGGCCCTGCCCGCCGCCGCGCTCGGCGCACCGGGCGACCTCGATCCGGCCTTCGACGGAGACGGCAGGGTCGTCACCGACTTCGGCGGCGGCAACTACGACGAGAGCCGCGGCATGGCGATCCAGGCCGACGGCAAGATCGTCACCGTCGGCACCACCGTCCCCGCCGCCGGCGGCTTCTCCGATTTCGCGCTGGCCCGCTACAACCCGGACGGCAGCCTCGACCCCACGTTCAACGGCGACGGCGACAACGACGGCAGGATCCAGACCGACCTGCGCGGCGGCGACGACGTGGCCGACGCGGTGGCCGTCCAGCCCGACGGGAAACTCGTCGTGGCCGGCTACAGCGCGGACCCCGACGGCGCCGGGGCGTTCACCGTCGCCCGCTTCAACCCGGACGGCAGTCTCGACCCCACCTTCGACGGCGACGGCTTCACCCTCACCGACTTCGGCACCGGCGGCGGCCCCCAGGAGGCCTACGGGGTCGTGATCCAGCCCGGCGGCGCCATCGTGGCCGCCGGCGAGAGCGGCACCGGCGTCGCCGTGGCCCGCTACGACGCCGCCGACGGCAGCCTCGACCCGAGCTTCGACGGCGACGGCAAGGTGACCACCGCCTTCGCCGGCGGCTCCGCGAGCGCGTACGACGTGACGCTCCAGTCCGACAACAAGATCGTCATCGCGGGCCGCTCCGGCTACAACTACCCGTCCGACGACTCCGACTTCGCCCTGGCCCGCTACAACCCGAACGGCAGCCTCGACATCACCTTCGACGGCGACGGCCGGGTCACCACCGGCTTCAGCGGACCCGACGTGGCGGGCGGGGTCAAGGTCCAGCCCGACGGGAAGATCGTCACGGCGGGCTACGCCACCTTCGACTTCGCGCTGGCCCGCTACAACCCGAACGGCAGCCCGGACGCGACCTTCGACGGCGACGGCAAGCTCAGCACCGACTTCGGCACCAACACCCTGGACCGGGCCACCGACCTGGCCCTCCAGCCCGACGGGAAGATCGTCGCCGCCGGCATCAGCCTGGCCGACTTCGCCGTGGCCCGCTACAACACCGACGGCTCCCTCGACACCGGCTTCGCCACCGGCGGCAAGGTCCACACCGACGTCTCCTCCGGCTTCTACGACACCGGCAACGCGGTGGCCCTCCAGTCCGACGGGAAGATCGTCGTCTCCGGCAACACCGGCGACGACCGGGGCCTCGTCCGCTACCAGGTGGCGACGCCGCCGCCCCCGCCCGGCGTGGACCTGGCCGTCACCAAGACCGGCCCGGCCTCCGTCAGCATCGGCGACCAGGCCACGTACACCGTGACGGTGACCAACAGGAGCACCACCACCGCGGCCACCGGCGTCTCCCTGGCGGACACCCTCACCGGCCCCGGCACCCTCCTGTCGGCCACCCCCGGCCAGGGCACCTGCACCCTCACCGCCACCACCGCCGGCTGCGCCCTCGGCACCCTCGCCCCCGGCGCGCAGACCACGGTCAGGTTCACCGCCGAACCCCGCGCCACCGGCACCCTGTCCGACAAGGCCACCGTCTCCGCCGCCCAGACGGACCCGGCGACCGCCAACAACACGGCGACGGCCGCCAGTACCGTCAACAACGCCCACGGCTGCACGATCATCGGCACCAGCGGCGCCGACACCCTCAACGGCGGCTACGGCAACGACGTCATCTGCGCCCTCAGCGGCAACGACACCGTCCGGGCGAGCTACGGCAACGACACGGTCTACGCCGGCCCCGGCAACGACAACGTCGACGGCGGCTTCGGCGACGACACCCTCATCGGCGGCCCCGGCAACGACATCCTGACCGGCAACTACGGCAACGACCGCCTCGACACCGTCGACGGGGTCTCCGGCAACGACCGCGCCGACGGCGGCTTCAACACCGACACCTGCACCACCGACCCCGGCGACACCCGCATCAGCTGCCCGTAACCCGCGCCCCACCCCCGGGCGGCTCCCCGGAGGACCTCCAACAGCTCCTCCGGGGCGTCGCCCGTCACGGTGTGCCCGACGGCGCCGACCACCGGTTGAGGGTCCCCGTCCCGTCGTCGTACGTGAGCCAGGTGCCGTCGCCGAGCGGGAGCACCGGCCCGGTCGCGGGCGTTCCGGCGGGGTAGGAGAGGCGTCCGCGCTCCTTCAGGGTCCGGGCGTCGAGGAGGCGGTGGCCGGCCAGGAGCGGGAACTCGTCCTCGTCCGGGACCGTGGCGATCACGGTGTCGGCGTCCACGAACCCGCAGCCGTAGTCCCAGCACGGCCGGTCCCCGAACTCGTCCGCCTCCGGCTCCGCGACGGCGAGGACGTCCCCGTCCAGGGCGTGCAGCTCCAGGTCCGCCCCGTAGTGGTCGACGGTCAGGAAGCCCGCGTGCCCCGGGTGGACGTCGATCAGGATCCGGTCCATGGTCTCGTTGAGGTCCCAGGAGGTCAGCCGCTCGCCGTCCCACCGCGCCCAGTACAGCAGGATGCCGTCCTGGCCCATGCCGATGGACAGCCCCATGTGGATCCCGTCGGGGTGGGAGACGTGGTGCGAGCCGGACGTCACGCTGTCCAGCGGCAGCCGGGCCAGCTCCCGCCCGTCCGCGGCGTCCAGGACCACCCAGCACTCCTGCCAGTCGTCCTCCCCCTCCCCGGTCATCACGTGCGCCCAGACGAGGCGGCCGTCGTCCGAGACCCGGCAGGAGCCGTGCTCCGAACCCCGGCACACCTCCTGCTCGTCCCCGCTGTGCGGATGGCCCAGCTCCGGGCCCCAGCAGCCGTGCCGGTACTCCCAGAGGGTCTCCCCGCCCGCGCCCACGGCCCGTACGGCACGCTGCCCGGAGAACACGGCGAACGAGCCGTCCGGGCTCATGGAGTGGACGCCGCCGCCCCAGCCCGGCCAGGGCAGCGGGAGGACGGCGCCGGGCGCCCGCTCTCCGGCGAACAGCCCGTCGAGGTCGAAGACCTCCAGCTCGTGGCCATTGCGCAGCAGCGCCCGGCGCGCGCCCCCGGCGCGGCTCTCGAAGGCGAATCCGTTGACCAGGGCGTTCCCGCCCGGCAGGGGCAGCGCGTCGCGCAGTCGTGCGTTGATCGGCATGCCCCGAAGCTAACGGCCGCCACTGACACCGGTTCCGCCGGGGAACGCCGCAGGGGGCGGCGGGCCATCGGCCTGCCGCCCCCTGCGGGGGACGCGTGCGGTCAGCCCTTGCTGACCGCCACCAGGATCTCCGGGAGCTTGCGCGAGACCACCGGCGAGGCGATGCGCAGCCCCGCCCAGGCGGCCAGGGCGCCCCAGAGGATGCCCGCCGGGAGGGTCAGCCAGGCCACGCCGGCCGGGTCGTCCGACAGGCTGACCCAGATCGCCAGCGCGATCACCGGGGCGGAGACGACCGCCGAGACGATCATGCCGCCGAAGATGCCCAGCCAGGCCAGGCCCGCCTGCCCCGGGGCGACGTTCTTGAACGCGCCCTCCGACGGGATGGAGTACGGGAAGTGCGCCGAGGCCAGCGCGCCCGTGCACAGCATCGCCCCCAGCAGGCCCAGCCCCAGGCCCAGGGCGGCCGGGAACTGCGCCCAGTCGCCGACCAGCGCGGCCGTCACCACGGTGACCACGACGGTGTAGGGGACGGTGACCAGGGCCAGGGCGTAGGCGCGGGCCCGGAGTTCGGTGAACGCGTCGCGCGGGGAGGAGATCGTCTGGGCGACCATCCAGAAGGCGGAGGTGTCCTGCCCGAACTGGTTGTACATCTGGACGCCGAGCATGCCCGCGCCGAAGCAGGCCAGGTAGACCGAGCCGGTGCCCTGGACGGCGTTGAAGACGGGGACGATCATGCCTACGGCCAGCGCCGACACCCACGCCGACTTCGTCTTCGGGTCGCGCACCACGTAGCGCAGGGTGCGCTGCATCGCCGCGCCCGTGCGGCCGTCGGGGAGGAGGGACCAGGCGCCGCCCGTGCCGCGCTCCTTCTCCGGCTTGGCCGCCGCGAGGGTCGAGCCGTCCGGGCTGACCATCAGCTTGGTCAGGCTCCGCTCCCAGAACCAGAGCAGGGCGGCGAGGGCGGCCAGGGTCAGCGCCAGCTGGGCCGCGGCCTGCGCGTACGCGCCCCGGCCCGCCGAGTCGACCATGCCGACCGCCGTAGCCGGCGGCAGCCAGCGGACGATCGCCTCGACCGGCTCCAGCGCCGACAGCCCGCCCTGCTGGAACAGGCGCTGGCTGGCGAAGTTGGCCAGCTGCGCGCCGATCGCGATCAGCAGGCCGCTGAGGAGGGCGAGGTCGCGGCCCTTGCGGCTGGTCAGCAGCCGGACGTTGGCCGTGGCCACCGCCCGGGCCAGGGCCACGCAGCCCAGGAGCAGCAGCGGGGCGCCCAGCACCGCCGCGACGACGCCCGCCGCGCCGTGCGCCACCGCCGCCACCGAGCCGACGGCCAGGCAGAGCGTGAACAGCGGGCCGATGCCGACCAGCGAGGAGGCCAGCAGGGCCCGTACGAGGGGACGCGGGCGCAGCGGCAGCATCACCAGCCGGCTCGGGTCGAGGGTCTCGTCGCCGGTGGGGAAGAACAGCGGCATCACGGTCCAGGCCAGCGCGAGGATGGCGCCCATCAGGACGACGACGGTGCTCGCGTGGGCGTGGCCGTGCAGCATGGCCAGGCCCAGGGTGGCGAAGGCGGAGAAGACCAGCGAGATCACCAGGCTGATGATCCAGACGGCCTTGCGCTTCGAGGACCCCTTCAGGCCGTTGCGCATCAGCGACAGCTTGAGGCGGACGAAGAGGGTGGTGAGGGACGCCTCGGCGGTGGCGCTCATCGGGCGCCGCCGAGCCAGTCGAGGGAGTCGCCGGCGGCGTGGTCGCGGGCGCCGACGAGTTCGAGGAAGGCGTTCTGCAGGGAGGGCGCGGCGCCCCGTACGTCGGCCAGCGGGCCGGCGGCGCGGATCTGCCCGGCCGCCATGACGGCGACCCAGTCGCAGAGCGATTCGACGAGTTCCATCACGTGGGAGGAGAACACGACGGTCGCGCCGGACGCGGTGTAGCGCTCCAGCACCCCGCGGATGGTCTGCGCCGACACCGGGTCGACGCCCTCGAACGGCTCGTCCAGGAAGAGGACTTCCGGGTTGTGCAGCAGGGCGGCCGCGAGGCCGATCTTCTTGCGCATGCCCGTCGAGTAGTCGACGACCAGCTTGTGCTGGGAGCCGGCGAGGTCGAGGACGTCCAGCAGCTGCGTGGCCCGCTTGTCGGTCTCCTCGCCCGGCAGTCCGCGCATGCGGCCCATGTAGCCGAGGAGTTCACGGCCCGAGAGGCGCTCGAACATGCGCAGGCCCTCGGGCAGGACGCCGATGCGCTTCTTCACCTCGACCGGGTCGGCCCACACGTCGTGCCCGGCGACCGTCACCCGGCCCATGTCCGGGCGCAGCAGGCCGGTCACCATCGACAGCGTGGTGGTCTTGCCGGCGCCGTTCGGGCCGACGAGCCCGACGAAGCGGCCGGCCGGCAGCTCCAGGTCGATCCCGCCGACGGCCACCTGCTCGCCGAAGCGCTTCCACAGTCCTTCTATCCGTACGGCGGGAGTCCCCGACGCGGATCGCGCGCCGTCCGTCCCGCTCGTGCCGATACCGCTCGCCGCATCACCCTGGTCCGGCATGCGCCTGCCTCTCGTTCTCATCCCCGTGGTCGTACTTTCCTCACGATAGGAGGGCGGGGAGAGGGCGCAGCAGTTACGAATGTCATGAACTTGCGGACACGTATGTCAGAGCGGCGGGTTCCGCGCTAGGCCTGGCGGCGGCCCCGGGCCGCGGCCGCCTCGCTGCCGCACGCGTACGCGAGGGCGTCGATCAGCTCCTCGGTGTCGGGCAGCCAGCGGTTGGCGGGGGTGGGCTTGCGGGCCCACTGCACCGGGCCCCTGCCGCCGTAGCGGGTCGGGGGCGCCGCCACGTACTCGCCCTCGCCGCGCGCGGTCAGGTCGATGGCGTGCGGCAGCCAGCCCAGCTTGCGCACCAGGTCCGGCACCTTCGCCCCGGCGCCCGGCAGTACGAAGAACATCATCCGGTGGTCGGGGGTGAGGGTGACCGGCCCGAGGGTGCGCTGCATCCGCTCCAGCCGGGCCAGGGCGAGGAAGCCGGCGGAGTCCGGCACGTCCAGGGCGTCGAAGGTGCGGCCCGTCGGCAGCAGGATGGACGCGGCCGGGTGCTTGGCCCAGATCCGCCGCACCCCGACGGCACTGCCCGAGGCCAGGGAGCGCCAGTCCTTCACCGCCGGGTGCGCGCCGGGCGCCGGGCAGTCGGCGGCCCCGCAGGAGCACAGCTCCCGGCCGTCGCCGGGTTCCAGCCAGGTACCGGCGAAGACGTCCCAGTGCCGCTCTTCCACGTACCGCACGGCATGGTCGAGCAGCAGCTCGCCGCGCTGCTGGGGGATGGGCGCGGTCTCCGTGACTCCGATGGTCTCTTCCACGTGCAGCACAACTCCCGGGGTCACCGGGGGTTACGGGGATAAACGCGCGGGTCGACGGTGCATCGATCCTGCACGCGGGGCGCACGGATGCATGTGCGGGGGCGCGTAGGAGGCCGGGGCGCGGCCGTTGGGTAACGACACGTCGCAGAGAGGAAGATTCTCCGCACTTCAGGCGGGAAGTGATCATTCCAGCGATCACCCGCGTCTCAGGGGGTTTTCATGGCAGCCAGGCCTCTCGTCGCCCGCCAGCCGAACGAACGGTTGCAGGCGCTCATTCAGGAAGCCGGGTGCTCCAATGCCGGGCTCGCCCGGCGCGTCAACATGTGCGGGGCCGAGCACGGCCTCGATCTCCGCTACGACAAGACCTCCGTGGCCCGGTGGCTGCGCGGGCAGCAGCCGCGCGGCCGGGCGCCCGGCATCATCGCCGAGGCGCTGGGGCGCAAACTCGGCCGGACCGTCACCATCGACGAGATCGGCATGGCCAACGGCAAGAACCTCGCCTCCGGGGTCGGCCTGCAGTTCTCCCCGACCGTCGTCGGCGCCATCGAGCAGGTCTGCGAGCTGTGGCGCAGCGACGTCGGGCGCCGCGACTTCCTCTCCGGGTCGAGCGTGGCCGCCTCCGCGCTCGTCGAGCCCAGCCGCGACTGGCTGATCACCGGGGCCGACCCGCAGGTGGCGCGCAACGGAGGCTCGCGCGTCGGGATGTCCGACGTGGAGGCCGTCCGGGCCACCACGGAGGCGCTGACCGACCTCGACCACCGCTTCGGCAGCGGGCACGTGCGGCCCGTGGTCGTCCACTACCTCAACTCCGTGGTCTCCGGGCTGATCGGGGGCTCGTACCGGGAGCCGGTCGGGCGGGCCCTGTTCGCGGCGGTGGCCCGGCTCACCGAACTCGCCGGGTACATGGCGGTGGACACCGGCCAGCCGGGGCTGGCGCAGCGCTACTACATCCAGGCGCTGCGCATGGCCCAGGCGGCGGGCGACCGCGCGTACGGGGGCTACGTGCTGGCGGCGTCGATGAGCCATCTCGCGGCCGAGCTGGGCAATCCGAGAGAGATCGCCCAGCTGGCGCGGGCCGCGCAGGAGGGCACCCGCGGGCAGGTCACCCCGAGGGTGGAGGCGATGTTCTACGCGGCGGAGGCGCGCGGGCACGCGCTGCTCGGCGACACCCGGTCCACGGCGGTGCTGTCGGGGCGGGCGGTGACGGCGCTGGAGCGGGCCGAGCCGGAGTCGGGGGACGACCCGGTGTGGATCCGCCACTTCGACCAGGCCTACCTCGCGGACGAGCTCGCCCACTGCCACCGCGACCTCGGCCAGGCCGAGGCGGCCGGCCGGCGGGCGGAGGAGGCGCTGCGCGGACTGCCCGTGACGAAGGCCCGCCGGCGGGCGATCGGCCTGCTGCTGCTGGCGTCGGCGCAGGTCCAGCAGCGGGAGGTGGAGCAGGCCTGCCAGACCGCGGCCAAGGCCGCCGAACTGCTCGGATCGCTGCGTTCGCGGCGGGGCGCGGAGTACCTGGACGACTTCCGGGCGCGGCTGGAACCGTACCGGGAGGAACCGGCGGTGCGGGAGTTCGGGGCGAGGCTGGAGGTTCAGGTGGCCTGACGTCGAAACGCCGTGACCGGGTAGCGTGACCCGACGGCTGCGCGGGATCCCCACGGAGCGCGGACGTCGGAGAAGGCGAGAAGGAGTCCCGGTGACGGAGAACGGACAAGGGGGCGTCCCCCAGCCCGGGACGCCACAGGCCGGGCAGCCGTGGGCCGTGCCCGCGTACGGTACGCCGCAGCCGCAGGGTTACGACCAGCCCTCGTACGAGCAGCAGGGCGGGCCGGTCGAGCCCGCCTACGTCCCGCCGCCGGAGCCCGGCGGCCCGGCGTACGGCTACCCGCAGACCGGCCCCGGCTACCAGGGCCCGGGCGCTCCGCACGGTTACGGCTACCCGCCGCTGCCGGACGCCGGCGCCCCGTACGTCCCGCCGGCCCCGGGTGCCGCCGAGGCGTACGCGGCCACGCAGTACGTGCCCCAGGTGACGGACGCCGCCGCGCCCGCGCCCCCGTACGACCCGGGGGCCCTGGTGGCGGGGGCCGAGACCCAGATCGTGCCGACGCTGACGGGCACCCCGGCGGGCGGCGCGCCCCCGTACCCCGGCCGGCCCCCGGCCGCCTCCCCGCCGCCGGGCCCGTACCTGGCGGACGCGGCGACGCAGTACATGCCGCCGGTGCCGTCGGGCGGGGTGGCCGACGCGGCGACGCAGTACATCCCGCCGGTCGACGCCGCCACGCAGTACATACCGCCGGTGCCGGCGGGCGGTGGCGTCGGTGACGCGGCGACCCAGTACATCCCGCCCGTTCCGGCGGGGGGTGTGGGTGACGCGGCGACGCAGTACATCCCGCCCGTTCCGGCCGGTGGGGCCGGGGACGCGGCGACGCAGTACATCCCGCCCGTGCCCGCGAGTGGTGTCGGGGACGCGGCGACCCAGTACATCCCGCCGGTCCCGGCCGGTGGTGCGGCCGACGCCGCCACGCAGTACATCCCGCCCGTTCCCGTCGGTCCCGGCCCCGAGGCGGGGGCGGCCGGTGGGGGTGAGGGGTTCGACGGGCTGTTCCGGGACGCCGGCGCCGCCGACATGGACGCCGGGCACACGCAGCAGCTGCCGCCCGTCACCGAGCCGGTGGCCCGGCGGACGCCGCCGCCCGCCGAGCCGCAGCGGCGCGGGCCGCGCCGGGCGCAGCCCCGGCAGCAGCCGCAGCCGCAGTTCGCGCCCCCGCCGCAGCAGTTCCAGGCCCCGCCGCCCCCGCCGGCACCCGCGCGCCGGATCCCGCCCGCGGTGATCGCCGCCGCGGTCTTCGGGCTGGCCGTGGCCGGGCTCGGGGTGGGCGCGCTGCTCAGCGACGGCAAGGCGCAGAACAACGACCCCGCCGCCGTGCCCCCGAAGGCCGACGGGTCCACCGCCGCCGACGCGCCGGGCGGCTCCGCGCCCGTGGACCCGGCCCGCCCGCAGGCCGTCCAGCTGGACAAGCTGCTCGCGGACGCCAACGACAGCCGGACCGCGGTGATCAAGGCCGTGGACGACATCAAGGACTGCAAGAACCTCGGCCAGGCCGCCCAGGACCTCCGCGACGCGGCCCGCAGCCGCGACGAGCTGGTCACCCGGCTCTCGGACCTGAAGATCGACCTGCTGCCGAACCACGCCCGGCTCTCGGCCGCCCTCACCAAGGCCTGGAACGCCTCGGCGGACGCCGACAACAGCTACGCGGCCTGGGCGGACGACGCCGGGCACGACAAGGGCGGCTGCAAGGACGGCAAGGCCAAGACCACCGACGACGCGGCCGACGGCAACAAGTCGAGCGCCGAGGCCACCAAGGCGAAGGAGTCGGCGGCGACCATGTGGAACACGATCGCCGCCAAGTACTCGCTCACCCGGCGGGACACGACCCAGCTGTAGCGGCCACCGCTACGCGGAGCGCGGGGCCGATTCCATGGCCGCAGTCATGTCCACGTCCTGCTCGCCGACCTGGGCGACGAGCCGGCCCTGCTGGACGACCTGGAAGCTGACCCGGCCGTTGACCAGCCGGGGGAAGCCGGCCACCGCGCGCATGTCCTGGTAGCGCCAGCTCAGCTCCGGGGTGAGGTTGCCGGTGGAGATGCCCGAGGTCTCGTTGAGGGTCCGGGCCAGCTTGCGGGCCGTGATCTCCTCGCCGTCCTTGAACTTCTGGACGACCTGGTTGAGCACGGTGTACGCGATCCAGGTGGTCTGGGCGCCGCTGTCGTCGGCCTCGACGGTGTCGTCGCCGAAGGCGTCGTCGCTGATCACCTTCCGCATCGGCGCCCACAGCGGGTCGGTCGACACCGGGTACCAGCTGGTGACGTACGCGCCCTCGAAGGGGCTCTCCTTGCCGCCGGTGCGGTCGACCAGGGCCTGGCTGACGCTGCCGAGGACCGAGGAGATCTGCGGGTTGCGGTGGGCGGTGGCGTCGGCGCGGCGGAAGGCGTCGAAGAAGGTCTCGGTGCGCTCGCCCAGCACGGCCGTGACGCAGCTCTTCGACGAGGCGGACGAAGGGGACGAAGAGGATGAGGCGGACGAGGACGAGCCCTTCGCGGTGCCGGCCGAGGCGGAGGGGCCGGGGCTCGTCGTCGCCTTCGCGGACGGCGACGGCGCCGGGTCCTTCGGCGCGGACCCGCTCGTGCTGACGTCGGCCAGGGCCTCGCGGGCCTGCGGGGTCAGGTCGGCGGCGTCCTCGGCGGCCCGGATGTCGGAGGCCTCCGGGGTTCCGCTGCCCTTCAGTCCCGCGTTCAGCAGCACCGGCAGGGTGTCCCCGGCGAGGGTGTCCGGGCGGACCAGGGACACCTGGGAGCAGGTCTTGCCGAGCTGGTGGCCGGCGCCGGCGAGCAGTGCGGGCTGGCCGCCGTTCACCGGGTAGGACAGGGTGCTCTGGAACTCCTCCGGGGAGACCCCGTAGCCCCCGATGAAGGGGATGCCCTCGGCCTCCAGCGGGGCCATGAAGGCGCGCCCGAACTGGCTGTACGAGCCGACTACGGCCACCGCCTTCTTGGCGATGGCCTCGCGGGCGCAGTCGGCGGCGCCGGTCGCGGTGTTCTTCTCGTTGCAGGTCAGGACGCGGAGTTTGCGGCCCTTGATGCCACCGTTGGAGTTGACCCAGCGTTCGTACGCCTTGGCCATGCCCGGCATTCCGGGCATGTTGGTGGCTTTCGTTCCGATCGGTGCGAAGGTCATGACCGTGAGGGTGTCCCCGGATCCCCCCGAGTTCCCGGGGAGCACCCCACACGCTGTGGTGAGACACGCACCCGTCGCTGCGGCAAGGAGCAGGCGGGACAGGGGGGTTGCGCGTCGGCTTTTGGTCATGTCCCCCGACCCTTCCGCCACCGGGGTAACTGGGTGCTGAGGTGTACACAACATCCGGTGACGCCCAGGTGAACGGCCGGGGCGGGGGTGCGGATAGGTGCGTCAAGATCGCATTTGTGGGGAACGTACGATCGAAAGCGTGACATTCGCCCAAGGTTCGAAGAACTCTTCCCGCCGCGGCGGCCGCTCCTCCACCATGGGCGGCATGCCCCTCAACGACATGCCGTGGTGGCGCTGGCGCGGCAACGTGCGCTCGGCGCTGCACATGCTTTCCGACACCGCGTTCCAGCGGGAGGTCTGGCTCGCCGGCGCCGAAGGGTACGGGGACGTCACCGACGCCGTGTACCGGCTGGTCGAGGACACCTGGCTCGACAGCTGGTCCGCCGACAAGTACATCGGCACGATATTCCGCGACGCCCAGGAGGCGGCCCTCGTCGACCTCGCCGTGCTGCGGGTGCTGCGGATCCTGCACCAGGTCGGCCCCGACGCCCCCGTGACCGCCTACCTGGAGCACCACGCCTGGCCCGAGGCCGTCCGGGCCGCGCGCGAAGCGCACGTACGGATGTCCACCGCGGACGGGGAGGACCCGGACGAGCGGCCGAGCTCCGTGGAAGTGCTGAGGATCCTCACGCGCGCGGTGTGAAAGGCTATGCCGTCATGAGCGACCCGCAGCCCGGGGCCCGGCCCCTGCCCCAGTACGTCCTGACCGTGTCCTGCCCCGACAAGCAGGGCATCGTGCACGCCGTGTCCAGTTACCTCTTCATGACCGGCTGCAACATCGTGGACAGCCAGCAGTTCGGAGACCGGGAGACCGGGCTCTTCTTCATGCGGGTGCACTTCGAGGCCGAGTCCGAGGTGACGCTGGACAAGCTCCGCGCCAGCTTCGCGGCCATCGGCGACAGCTTCCGGATGGACTGGCAGATCCACCGCTCGGACGAGCGCATGCGGATCGTGCTGATGGTGTCGAAGTTCGGCCACTGCCTGAACGACCTGCTGTTCCGCGCCAGCATCGGCGCGCTGCCGGTGGAGATCGCGGCGGTGGTCTCGAACCACACCGACTTCGCCGAGCTGGTCGGCTCGTACGACATCCCCTTCGTGCACATCCCCGTCACGAAGGAGACGAAGGCCGAGGCGGAGGCGCGCCTGCTGGAGCTGGTGCGGGCGGAGAACGTCGAGCTCGTGGTGCTGGCCCGCTACATGCAGGTGCTGTCGGACACCCTGTGCAAGGAGCTCAGCGGGCGGATCATCAACATCCACCACTCCTTCCTGCCGAGCTTCAAGGGCGCCAAGCCGTACCACCAGGCGCACGCGCGCGGTGTGAAGCTGATCGGCGCGACCGCGCACTACGTGACGGCCGACCTCGACGAGGGGCCGATCATCGAGCAGGAGGTCGAGCGGGTCGGGCACGAGGTCACGCCGGACCAGCTGGTCGCGGTCGGGCGGGACGTGGAGTGCCAGGCGCTGGCGCGGGCCGTGAAGTGGCACAGCGAGCACCGGGTTCTCCTGAACGGAAGCCGGACGGTCGTCTTCGCGTAGCCGCGCCGGGCGGGTGCGGGGGTGCCGCTGCGCGGTGCTGTCCCCGCCCCGCCCTTTCGCCGTTTCCTGGGGCTCCGCCCCAGACCCCGCGCCTCAATCGCCGGCGGGGCTGGATGTGGCGCGGCTGGGTTCGGTGGGGGCGCGCCGCAGGCGTTACGCGTCCGGGTCCACGCCGCAGTAGGCGGCGAAGGCGGTGAGGATCTCCTCCTCGCCGATGCGGCCGTCGCCGTCCGCGTCCAGGGCCGACGCCACGTGGGCCGCCAGTTCCGGGGCGGTGCCCAGGACGCGCAGGACGCGGGCCGCCGTCGCCGGGGTCGCGCCCGTGCCGTCCTCGTCCGCCACCGCGACCACCGCCGCCAGGAACGGCCGGGCGATCTCCGCGAACCGCTCCGGGTTGTCCCGCAGCCGCTTCGCCGCCCCGGTGACGAACTCCTCGCGGGACACCCGCTGGTCCCCGTCCACATCGGCGATGCCGGCCATCCCCTGCCAGAACGCCTCGGCGCCGGCGAAGACGGCCTGGCCCTTGTCCGAGCGGGCGGTGACACCGAATTCGCGCAGTACGGCCTTGGCCGCCGTACTGAAGTCCTCACGGTCGATGTAGCCGGAACCGTCCTGGTCGAAGGTGGCGAATCGGGAGGCGATCTTGCGCTCGTACTCTGCGCTGTCCATATTCGGCGTTCCGCCTTCACATGTGCGTCGGGGTGTACCTGCGGTGCAGATCAAGACAGGCAGGAGCGTAAGGCCTCGATGGCCTGCGCGTTAAGCGAAGCGGGCAACGAGGTGGCCGCATCGAACCCGCGCACGGGGAGCGCGGTGGGGCGCGTACGTGTGTGCGGCTAGCACGCGGGCCCCGCTTCCGGGGGAGGTTCCCCCAAAACAGGCGCGCTCCGGCCGGTGCCGACTACATTTGACGGGTCGACACACGGCTGGAGGCACCATGGCGAAGGACGTTCCACCGCGCTGGGACCGCCGCATGCAGCAGCGTCTCGCCCGTGGTGAGGCCGCCGCGCTCGGGGAGCTCTACGACCGTTTCGCCTCGCTCGTGCACAGCCTCGCCCACCGGGTGCTCGGGGACGAGAAGGCCGCGGACCGCATCACCCGCGAGGTCTTCGGCTACATCTGGGAGAACCCCGACGCCTACGACCCCAAGCAGGGCTCGATGCGCTCCTGGGTCGCCCGGATCACCCAGGGACAGGCGGTGGCCCGGCTGCGCCAGGCCGAACTGGGCCGGGGCTCGCGCGAGGAACTCGAACAGAAGGTGCGCAGCGCCAACGCCGCCGCCCGCGCCGACTACATCGTCACCTCCATGCCCGCCCCGCTGAGGGCCGCCCTGGAACTCGCGTACTTCAAGCGCCGCGACTACCGGCAGGCCGCCGCCGACCTGCAGATCAGCGAGGACGAGGCGCGGCGCCGGCTGCGCCTCGGGCTCCAGCTGCTGTCGACCGCCAACGTCCTCCCGAGGGAGGACACCGCCCCGCCCGGATACGGCCCACGCGGATACGGAACCACCCGATGACCGGACCCACCGATGACACCCCCGACGACGCGTACGAGCCCCCGGCGGCCGGATCCGCGCGGATACCGGGTCCCCGCGCGGCCGGCGACGACCTGCGGGCGCCCGAGGTCCTGCCGCCCGCGCCGCCCTCGCACGCCGTACTGAAGTCCCTGCTCGGGGCCTGGGCGCTGGCCGCCTGCTCCGCCGAGGAGACCCAGGCCGTCGAGGACCACCTCACCGAGTGCGCGCCCTGCGCCGAGGAGGCGCTGCGGCTGCGCGACGCGGTCGGGCTGCTGCACCCCGAGGAGAGCCTCGACCTGAAGCCGCTGCTGCGCTCGCGGGTGCTGGAGGACTGCCTGGGCAAGCGTCCCGCCCGCATCCCCGTACCCGTGTGGGCGACCCCGTACGACACGGAGACCGCGCGGCTCGACGCCCTGCTGCGGGACTTCGGGGAGTCGGAGTGGGACACCCCGGTGCGGCTCAAGTGGTTCGAGGAGGAGCGCCGGCGCAGCCACCGGACCACGGTGGCGGGGGTGATCGGGCACCTGCTCACGGTCGACGGGCTCGTCGCCACCGCGCTCGGCCTGGACGACCCGCTCGGACCGCAGGCCCCGCCGGGCGGTCCCACCGGCCGTACCGAGCACTTCTGGAGCTCGGCCGCCTCCCCGGCGACGCGGAAGGTCCGCGAGCCCTGGCGGGAGCAGGGGCACACCCTGGTCCGCACGGTCTCCTTCGCGGGCCGGGGCGTGGCCGAACTGGCCGTGGACTACGGGGCCTTCGCGCTGCCGCTCGGGGACGCCTTCCTGGAGCGGGCCTTCGAGTGCTGGGTGCACGCCTGGGACATCGCGGAGGCGGTGGACTACCCGTACGAGCCGCCGTCCGGCCCGCACCTGCACCGCATGATCGACCTCGCGGCCCGGCTGCTGCCCGGCGCCCTGGCCGGCCGCCGCCGTGCGGGCCTGGCGGCCCCGGCGCGCGGGCTGGTCGCGGCGGGGGCGCCGGGGCGCACCCTGCACCTGGAGATCGAGGGCGCGGGCGGGGGCGGCTGGGACATCGCCCTGGACTCCCCGGCGGCGCGGCCCTCCCGGGAGCACACGGTGGCGGAGGTCGCGCTGGACGGCCTGGAGTTCTGCCAGCTGGCGGCCGGGCACATCTCCCCCGAGGAGGCGGCGGTCGGCCAGACCGGAGACCGGGAGGCGATCCGTGACGTCCTCTTCGCGGCGGCCTCGCTGAGCCGCCTGTAGCGGTACGCGCGTACGCGGCCCCGCCCGTCGGAAGGGGCCGCGCACGGGCCGGCTGGTGGGCTGCGGGCTCAGGAATATCGCTCGCGCAGGCGGTACTTGAGGACCTTGCGCAGGGCGTCGTTGCGGGGCAGGGCGTCGACCAGCTCCAGCTGTTCGGGCAGTTTGTACGGGGACAGGCCCTGGGCGCGGAGGTAGGCGGTGACCTGGGGGAGGGTCAGCGGGGCGGCGCCCGCGGGCTGCTCGACGACGGCGCAGACGCGTTCGCCGCGCTCCTGGTCGGGGAGGCCGATGACAGCCACGTCGCCGACTCCGGGGAGCCGGTGGAGGAGGTCCTCGACCTCCTTCGCCGAGATGTTCTCGCCCTTCCGGATGATCACGTCCTTGCTGCGGCCGGTGAGGACGAGGTGGCCGGAGGGGGTCAGGTGTCCGAGGTCGCCGGTGATCAGGTAGCCGTCGTCGTCGAAGACGCCGGGGGCGTCCTCCTGCCCGAGGTAGCCCTGGCAGACCGCCTCCCCGCGCAGCCGGACCTCGCCGTCGGTGCCGGCGGGCAGGGGGGTGCCGCCGGGGGTGGTGATGCGGATGGACATGCCCTCCGGGGGGCGGCCCTCGGTGGTGGCGAGGTTCTCCGGGGTGTCGTCGGGGGAGCCCATGGTGATCATCGGGACCTCGGTCATGCCGTAGCCGTGGGTGAGCTGGCAGCCCAGCTCGCGCACCACCGCGTGGTAGATCTCCGGGGGCTTGGGGGCGCCGCCTCCGGCGAGCAGGCGCAGGCTCGGGAGGAGGGGCGTGCCGGGGTCCTTGCGCTGTTCGGTGAGGAACATGGAGTAGAAGGCGGTGGAGCCGCCCGCGATGGTGACCGCGTGGCGGCGGTAGCCGTCCAGTGCGCCGGGCATCGCGAACTTCTCGAAGAGCACGGCCGGGAACCCGTACAGCAGCAGCATCACGGTGTAGTCGGGCCCGGCTATGTGCGCGTACGGGAAGGCCATCGAGCCGACGTCGGACGGGCTCAGGCACAGGGCGTGGGCCAGGCAGGAGCCGCCCGCGATCAGTGAGCGGTCGGTGTGCAGGACGCCCTTGGGGTCGGAGGTGGTGCCGGAGGTCCAGTAGATCCAGCGGACGGAGGTGCCGTCGGCGGGCGGCGGGGGCAGGACGGCCGGGTCGCCGTCGGGCAGGTCCGCGTACGCCTCGAAGACCCCGCGCGCGCCGAGCCGGGCGGCCATGGCGGTGTGGTCGAAGCCGCGCCAGGTGCCGGGGACGGCGAAGAACTCGGCCCCGGACTCGCGCAGGGCGAAGCCGGTCTCGCGGTCGCGGTAGAAGGGGATGACGGGGGACTGGACGGCGCCGAGGCGGGCGAGGGCGGCCGACAGCAGGACCGTCTCGATGCGGGTCGGCAGCTGCCAGGCGACGACGGTGCCGGGGCGTACGCCCATGCCGTACAGGCCGGCGGCGACGCGTTCGGCGCGGTCGCGCAGGGCGCCGAAGGTGAGGGTGCGGTCGGCGGCGCCGGGCTCGGCGGCCTGCCGGGCGGGCCCCGGCTCGGCGGCGTCCGGCTCGGCGGCCTCGATGAGGACGGGGGCGTCGGGGGTGAGGGCGGCGCGGCGGGAGATCAGTTCCCAGAGGGTGCGGGAGCGGCCGAGTTCCGTGGCGACGGCCTTCGCCGCGTCGTCCGCTGTCCTCATCCCGGACCTCCCCTGGGCGTGCCGGCGCGCGGCCAGCTGACGGTGAGTCAGATCAAGGGCAGAGCGTAGGGCTCCGGCGCTTGTCGGTCCAGGGGTGGCGGGGCTAGCTTGTTTCTGACGATCCATCAGATTGGGGAGCGCGCATGGCACTGGAACTGCCTCGGATCATCAGCGTCGACGACCACGTGATCGAGCCCGCCCACCTCTTCGACGTATGGCTGCCCGCGAAGTACCGCGACCGGGGACCCAAGCCCCTCACCGCCGGCATCGGCGAGCTGGAGTACACCGGCGGCAAGTACGTCATCTCCATGGACCCCGACGGCCCGCCGACCGACTGGTGGATCTACGAGGACCTGAAGTTCCCGTACAAGCGCAACATCGCCGCCGTCGGCTTCGACCGCGACGACATGACCCTGGAGGGCATCACCCGCGAGGAGATGCGGCGCGGCTGCTGGGACCCCAAGGCCCGGCTCCTCGACATGGACCTCAACCACGTCGAGGCCTCCCTCTGCTTCCCCACCTTCCCGCGCTTCTGCGGGCAGACCTTCGCGGAGGCCCGGGACAAGGAGGTCGCCCTGGCCTGCGTGCGCGCCTACAACGACTGGATGGTCGAGGAGTGGTGCGGGGACAGCGGCGGCCGGCTGATCCCGCTGTGCATCATCCCGCTGTGGGACATCGACCTCGCCGTCGCCGAGATCCGCCGCAACGCCGCCCGCGGGGTGCGCGCCGTGACCTTCTCCGAGATCCCCACCCACCTGGGGCTGCCGTCCATCCACTCCGGCTACTGGGACCCCTTCTTCGCCGTCTGCCAGGAGACCGGCACGGTCGTGAACATGCACATCGGGTCCTCGTCCCAGATGCCCGCGGCCTCCCCCGACGCCCCGCCCGCCGTCCAGGCCTCGCTCAGCTTCAACAACGCCATGGCCTCGATGATGGACTTCCTCTTCAGCGGGGTCCTGGTGAGGTTCCCGGCGCTGAAGCTCGCCTACAGCGAGGGCCAGATGGGCTGGATCCCGTACGCCCTGGAGCGCGCGGACGACGTCTGGCGCGAGCACCGCGCCTGGGGCGGGGTCCGCGGGCTGATCCCCGAGCCGCCGTCCACGTACTACTACCGGCAGATCTACTGCTGCTTCTTCCGCGACAAGCACGGCATCGCCTCGCTGGACGTCGTCGGCCGCGACAACGCCACCTTCGAGACCGACTACCCGCACGTGGACTCGACCTTCCCGCACACCAAGGAGGTCGCCCTCGACCACGTGAAGGGCCTGGACGACGAGACCGTGTACAAGCTGATGCGCGGCAACGCCATCCGCATGCTCGGCCTGTCCTTCGACGAGGGCCGCTGATGGACCTGGCCCACTCGCAGGAGGAGCGGGAGTTCCGGGCGCGGCTGCGGGAGTGGCTCGGCAAGGTGCTCCCCGAGCTGCCGCCCCGGCCCTCGCCCGACGACTGGCCCGGCCGGCGCGCGTACGACCTGGGCTGGCAGCGCCGGCTCTACGACGCCGGGTACGCGGGCCTGCACTGGCCCGTCGACGCCGGCGGGCGCGGGGCCACCCCGACCCAGCACCTGATCTTCCTGGAGGAGACCGAGCGCGCCGGCGCCCCCTACGTCGGCGCGAACTTCGTCGGGCTGCTGCACGCCGGCCCCACCATCGCCGCCGAGGGCACCCCCGCACAGCGGGCGCGCTGGCTGCCGCCGGTGCTGCGCGGGGAGGAGGTGTGGTGCCAGGGGTTCAGCGAGCCGGGCGCCGGCTCCGACCTGGCCTCGCTGCGGACGAGGGCGGTCCGGGACGGGGACGCGTACGTGGTCACCGGCTCCAAGATCTGGACCTCGCACGCCGAGGTCGCCGACTGGTGCGAGCTGCTCGTACGCACCGACCCGGCCGCGCCCAGGCACAAGGGGATCACCTGGCTGGCCCTGCCGATGGACGCGCCCGGCGTCACGGTCCGGCCGCTGCGCACCCTCGCGGGATCGGCCGAGTTCGCGGAGGTGTTCCTCGACGAGGTGCGGGTGCCGGTCGCCGACCGGGTCGGCGCCGAGAACGACGGCTGGCGGGTCACGATGGTGACCCTGTCCTTCGAGCGGGGCACCGCCTTCGTCGGCGAGGTCGTCGCCTGCCGGCGCACGCTGGGCGCGCTGGCGCGGGCGGCCCGGGCGAACGGCCGCTGGGACGACCCGGTGCTGCGGCGCCGGCTGGGCCGGCTGTACGGGGAGTTCGGCGCGCTGTGGCGGCTCACGCAGTGGAACGTCAGCGAGGCGCAGGGCTCGGGCGGGGTCCCCGGGATCGGGGGCAGCGTCTTCAAGCTGGCGTACTCGCACGCGCGGCAGGAGCTGTACGACGCGGCGGCGGAGGTGCTGGGGGCGGGCGCCCTGTCCCTGGAGGAGGAGTGGACGCCGGAGCGGCTCTCGTCGCTCTCGTACACGATCGCGGCCGGGACCTCGCAGATCCAGCGGAACATCGTCGCCGAGCGGATCCTCGGCCTGCCGAAGGGGCGGTGAGCGGAGGTGGACTTCCGGCTGACGGAGGACCAGCGGGACCTGCGGGCGGGCATCCGCGACCTGCTCGCGGGGCGGTACGGACGGGAGGCGCTGCGGGAGTCGGTCTCCCGGGCCGCGGGCGCGGACGGCCGGGGCGGCGCGGCCGCGGGCCCGGGCGGCGGGGTCGTGGACCGGCGGCTGTGGCGGGAGCTGGGCGAGGCGGGGTTCTTCTCGCTGCGGCTCCCGGAGTCCGAGGGCGGGGTGGGGCTGGGCCTGCCGGAGGCGGTGCTGGTCTTCGAGGAGGCCGGGCGGGCGCTGCTGCCGGGGCCGCTGGTTGCGACGCACCTGGCGGCCGGGGTGGTCCCGGGGGCGGCCTCCGGCTCGGCGGTCGTGACGGCCTTCGACCTGGACGGGCCGCTGGTGGCCCACCTGGGGGAGGCGGACGCGGTCCTCGGGTCGTCCGGGCTGCCCGCCGGCGAGGCGGTCCGCTCGGTGGACCCGCTGACCCCGCTGTGGCGCTGCGCGGGGGAGGTGCCCTCCGTGTCCGGGTTCCGGGAGGAGGGGACGCTGCTGACGGCGGCGCTCCAACTGGGCGGCGCGCTGCGGACGGTGGAGCTGGCGGTGCGCTACGCGGGGGAGCGCGAGCAGTTCGGGCAGCCGATCGGGGGCTTCCAGGCGGTCAAGCACCTGTGCGCGGACATGCTGGTGCGCGCCGAGGTGGCCCGTACGGCGGTGTACGCGGCGGCGGTGACGGCCGACGCGGCCGAGATCGCCGCGGCGAAGCTCCTCGCGGACGAGGCGGCGGTGCGGGGGGCCCGGGACTGCCTCCAGGTGTACGGCGGCATGGGCTTCACCTGGGAGGCGGACGTGCACCTGTACCTGAAACGGGCGTGGGTGCGGGCCGAGCAGTGGCGGACGGCGGCGCGGGCGGAGGAGCTCCTGGCGGCCCGCCTGGCGGAGGAGGCCGGGGCCGTGACGGGGTGAGCGGCGGCCCTGGCGGCTGACTGACTCACTGTTACGGGAGGGTGCGGGAGGGACGGCGCGGGACTCATGTCCGATTACAGAGAGTTGATATCGGTTTGTGTCCTTCGCCCACCCCGATGCGGCCCGGAGGCGGGGGTGCGCCACGGTACGCTCCCACGATGCGAGTGGTTGAGCGGCGGAAGCGCCGCACAGTATGCACCACGCCTACTCCTTCGCGCTGGAATATGCCCGAAGCGCTTGTTGTGGTGACTGTATGTCAACCATGCTGCTCGGCAAGGGGATCACAGTCGGTGATCCCGCCCTGTCGCGAGGCGAAGTGTCCGCCGGTTCGGATGGTGTGAGCGGTGCAGGTGCTTCAGGTACAGCTGGAGGTAGGACCGGACCCCGCCGAGGTCGGCCGGGCACGGCGCTGGGCGCGCTCCCGGCTGGCGGGGTCGGGCCTGGGCGACGACGAACCGCTCGCGGAGACGCTGATCCTGCTCATCTCCGAGCTGGTCACGAACGCGGTCGTGCACACGGGCTGTCCGGCCGTGCTGCGGATGCTCCTCGGGGGCCCGGGCGTCCGGGTGGAGGTCGCCGACACGAGCGACCGCGCCCCGGCCCGGCGGCGGGCCGCCGGTGACGACACGGGCGGGCGCGGACTGGAGCTGGTGGACGGGCTCGCGGACCGGTGGGGCTGGCAGCGCGAGGGCGCGGGCAAGCGGATCTGGTGCGAGATCGACCGGGCGGTGGCACAGGCCCCGTCGGGCCCCTCGGTACCGCCGAAAAAAGTCGTGCTGAAACGGGAACCGCGCGTGTACCTCTAACGAGGTGTTGACGGTTCGTCACCTGTTGATCACCCTGGTGGTGAGCGATTCGTCGCGAGGGGACGCCAAGGGTCCTGAGCCTTGACGAGTGCGGGTCGTGGGGTGGCGGCTGCCGTGCCGCGCTCGGGGTGCGCACGAACGCACGCCGCCACCCGCAGGTCGGCCCGCCGACGGGCGTTCGCCGTCAGGAGGGCCCGCCGTCAGGAGGGCCCGCCGTCAGGAGGGTTCGGGGCCCGGTCGCCGCGGGGGGACGACGCGGACCTCGGCGCCGCGGGAGCGGAACCAGGATTCCAGGGCGGGGCCGGTCAGGGCGGTGCCCAGGGCGGGGCCCGCGGGGGCGATGAGGGTGCCCTTGAGGCCGGTGAGCGCGGTGGTGTCGTCCAGGGTCATCCCGAAGGTGCTCTCGCCCAGTTCCGCGCCCGTGAGGTCCGCGCCGCGCAGGTCGGTGTCCAGGAGGGTCGCGCCCAGGAGGCGGGCGCCGCGCAGGCTCGCGCCGCGGGCGTCGGCGCCGTGCAGGTCGGCGCGGGTGAGGTCGGCGCCGTCCAGGACCGTGCCGCGCAGGACGGCCCCGTCGAGGTCGGCCCGTACGAAGCAGGCGCCGGTGGCGTCGGCGTCCGTGAGGTCGGCGCCCTGGAGGTGGGAGCGGTGGAACCCGGTGCCGGTGAGGCGGGTGCCGGCCAGGCCGGTCCCGCAGAAGAGGGACGAGGAGAAGTCCGCCCCGCTCAGGTCGGCGCCGCTCAGGTCGAGGTGGGAGAGGTCGACGCCGCCGGGCAGGCCCTCGGCCCCGTCCTCCACCCACTTCCACAGCCAGCGGGCCGCCTCCGGGTCGGCGGGCGGGAGCACCCGCCAGGGCAGGACGGCCGGTCGCCGGCGGCGGTACCAGGGGGTGGCCGCCGGGTCGGCGCCGAGTTCCAGGCCGCCGTCGTCGACGGTGACGGCGCGGAAGCGGGCGTCGAGGGCCTCCAGCCGGGGGTCGCCCTCCAGGTCGCGCAGGGCGTCCCGGGCCCGGAGGTCCTCGCGGTACATCTCGGCCCCGTACCAGCGCAGGGGCGGCCACCCCGCCTCCATCCGGCAGACCAGATCGGCCCACGGCCACAGCCTCGGGCCGGTGTCCCGGGGCGCGAGGGGGTGGTCGCGGACCACCTCCGGCAGGCCCCGCACCGGGACGTGGGGGAGGTCCCGGACGCCTGCCTGTAGGGCCGTGATCCGCAGTGCGGGGCGGTCCGGCCCGTTCAGGTCCTCGGTCCGCGCGTACGTCGATCCGCCCGCCGGGGTGAACACCCGCATGATCCACGGGAGGGTGCCCGTGCTCGTCAGCACCGCCGTGCCCAGCTCCCGGGCCAGCGCCCGGGCGACGGTCTCCTCGGACGGCGGATCCGCCGCGGCGGGGCCGGCGTAGAGGTGGAGGGCGCAGGCGACGTCCCCCGGGCCGAACCACTCGTAACCGCACTGGACGGGCGTGTCCCACCGCCAGCCGTCCGGCTCCCCCTCGGGGCCGACCTCGACGGCCCCCTCGCCGAGCGCGAACACCGCGTCGAGGGCGCGGGCGAGGGCCGCCGGCTCCGGGCGGGCGGTGGTCAGGAACCCGTAGGCGCGGCCCGTCGTCACGCGATCCCGTACCGGGCGGCGATGCCGTCGACGAGCAGGGCGAGTCCTTCCTCGAAGCCCCGGTCGTAGTCCTGGAAGAGGTCCGCGCCGGCCGCGGCGGCCAGGGGGTGGCCGGCGAGGCGTTCGGCGCGTTCGGCCACGTCGAAGCCCTCGCGGCGCTCGCCGGGGAGGGGCTCGACGCCCTGCTCCTCGGTGACGAAGCCGAGGGTGAAGAGGTACGCCGTGGTGGTGGCGCGCACGGCCTGGTGGAGGGTGAAGCCGGCCCCGGTGAGGGCGCGGAGCTCGGCCTCCATCCCGACGGCGTGCTCGGTGCCGGTGAAGCGGGAGCCGCTGAAGACCTTCGCGCCGTCGCGGTAGCGCAGCAGGGCCGTGCGCAGGCCGCGGTTGGCGGTGAGGAGGCGGTCCTGCCAGGAGAGGCCGGGGGCGAGGGGGGAGTCCGCCGTCATGCGGCGGTACATCTCCGTGGCCATCTCGTCCAGGAGCTCCTGCTTGTTCTTGAAGTGCCAGTAGAGGGCGGGTGCCTGGACGTCCAGCTCCTTGGCGATCGCGCGGAGGCTGAGGCCGTCGAGGCCGACCTCGTTGAGGAGGCGGAGCGAGGTGTCGACGGCCTGCCTCTTGTCGAGCTTGGGGGATCTGCGGGTAGCCACGCTTGACAGCTTAACAGCGTTAAGTGCATGGTTCGAGGACCGGGAACTTAACGCTGTTAAGGAGTGTGGCGGTGGACGTCGTGGACGTTGTGGATGTGGTGGACGCGCTGGACGTGGACGTGGACGTGCTGGTCGTCGGGGCCGGGGCCGCCGGGCTGGCGCTCGGGGTCGACCTCGCCCGGCGGGGCGTACGCGCCCTCGTCGTGGAGCGGGCCGAGGGGCTGTTCCCCGGGTCGCGGGGCAAGGGGATCCAGCCGAGGACGCTGGAGGTCTTCGACGACCTGGGGGTGCTCGACGAGGTCCTGGCGGCGGGCGGTCCGTACCCGCCGGGGATGCTCTGGCAGGACGGGAGCCGGCTCGGCGAGCACCGGATGTGGGAGGAGGCGGACGCGGAGGAGGGCTCGCCGTTCCGCGAGCCCTGGATGCTGCCGCAGTGGCGCACCCAGCAGATCCTCTTCGCCCGCCTCACCGGACTGGGCGGCACGGTCGCCTTCGGCCGCGAGCTGGTCGGGATCACCCAGGACGAGGACGGGGTGACGGCCGAGTTCGCCGCCGGGCCCCCCGTACGGGCCCGGTACGCGGTCGCCGCCGACGGCGGGCGGTCCACGGTGCGGCGCCTGCTCGGGATCGGGATGACGGGGGAGACGGTCGACCCGGACCCGGTCCTGGTGGCCGACGTGCGCATCACCGGCCTCGACCGCGACCACTGGCACATCTTCCCGCCCGCGCCGGGCCGGGGCTTCCTCGCCGTCTGCCCGCTCGCCGGGACCGAGGACTTCCAGGTCGCCGCGCGGCTGACGGAGGGTGGCCCGGCCGTCGACCTCTCCCTGGAGGGGGTGCGCGCGGTCGTCGCCGCCCGCTCGCACCTGGCCCCGTCCGATGTGACGGAGGTGCGCTGGGCCTCGGACTTCCGGCCCCGGGCGGCGATGGCCGACCGGTTCCGGGAGGGGCGGGTCTTCCTGGCCGGCGACGCCGCGCACGTGCACTCGCCGGCGGGCGGGCAGGGGCTGAACACCGGTGTGCAGGACGCCTACAACCTGGGCTGGAAGCTGGCGGCGGTGCTCGGCGGGGCCGCGGGGGAGCCGTTGCTCGGCACGTACGAGGAGGAGCGGCTGCCGGTGGCCGCGGAGGTGCTCGGCCTCTCGACGCGGATCCACCGCGGCGAGGCCCGCCGCGGCGCGGAGACGCGGCAGCTGGGCCTGGGCTACCGGGGCTCGTCCCTGTCGGTGGAGACCCGCACGGACCTCCCCGCCGGCGCCCTGCGTGCCGGCGACCGGGCCCCGGACGGGCCGTGGGAGGGCGGAGGGGAGGGCGCAGGGGAGGGCGCACGGGAGGGCGCACGCCTCTTCGACGCCTTCCGGGGCCCGCACTGGACCCTGCTGACCGTCGGCCCGACCCCCACCCCGCCCCTGCCGGGCACCAGGTCGGTCCGCATCCCGCCGCACGGCGCATACGGGCAGGGCGTGTTCCTCGTCCGCCCGGACGGCTACGTGGCCTGGGCGGGCCACACGGCCGAGGGCGCGCAGGCGTACGCGGCGCGGCTGGGGGTCGGGGGGTAGGGGGGTAGGGGGGCTCAGGTCCCGAGGTGGTCGCGGATTCCGGTGAGGGGGTCGCGGCCGTGTTCCTCGGCGTACTCGCGGCGGCGGGCGTCGACCTTGTCCGGATGTGCCTGGCAGCAGTAGTCCCAGAAGTCGACCAGCAGGCGGAAGGCGTCATCGAGGGTGTAGTCACCCTGGACGTGATCGACGAAGTGGTTCTCCACACTGACGCCCTGCGGGCTGATGGTGGCGGTGTGAGCGTTCCCGTCCAGGTCCTCGGGCGCGAAGTCCGGGTCGGCCTTGGCCTGGGCCACCAGGTCGATCGCCTCCAGGATCTCCAGCGGGGAGAGCTGGATGTCCGCCGTCACCCATTGCCCCAAGAACTTCAGTTCCGCGGGCCCGGAGAAGAAGGGCACCCCGAACTGGTTCTCGACGTAGTACTGAGTGCGGATCACTGCGCTGTTCTCCTTATCGGCCGCTACGGCATGAGCGGGTAAATGGTCTTCGCGTCACCCGTGATCGGGTCGAAATACCCTTCAAACTTGATGCCCTTCCATTCCCCCTGCCACATGTAGGAGTCGGCGTCGACTATGCGGCCGTTCTCGAAGGCCTTTTCCATGGCGCGCCTGACCTGCTTCTCCGTCCAATGGGCAGGGAAGAACGTCGTCTTGGCCCGTTTCATGACCATCGACCCGGTGCGAGGGTTGCGCATCCACACATTGCCCCTGGTCAGGCCCGTCCTGTGGTCGATCTCGAAGATCCTGGTAACCCTCACCATATGGGGGTTGAGGTCGCGGCCACCAGGGCGGAAGTGATATCCGGTCACCTTGGGGTTGCCGTTGCGATCATACTTGAGCTCGCCCTTGAGGACGTGGTCAAAGGTGTGTTCCGGGATCTGGCCGCCCTTGGGCAGCGGAGGGAGTTCTTCCTTTTCCGGTGGATCCTGATGGGGTGTCGTCGGGTCCCCGTTGTGGCCCGGACCTGAACCCGCCGCCGGATGAGCCGTGCTGGGGTCGGCGGGGTCTTGGGGGTCGCCACCGTGACCGGAACCCGGGTCAGCGGGGTCGTGCGGACCATGGCCGCTGCCGCTGGACGAGTCGTGACTGTTGTGTCCAGGGGTGGTGCTGCTGTCACCGGGGTTGGTGTGGCTGTTCTGGGGCGTGTGGTCGGCGGCCCCTCCCGGAGTATGGTCCGTCGCGCCGCCCGGGGTGTGGCCGGTGGCGCTGCCGGGGGTGGTGTGGGCCGTGGCCTCCGCCGTGTTCGCCGCCGCGTGGGCCGGGGCGCCAGCCATGGCCGGCTGGCGTCCCGGGATTTCGGCCAGGGGGTGGTCGGGGCCCTTAGGGATGGCGGTGAGGTCCTGCTTCGGGAGGCCCTGGTGGTCGAGGAGTTCGTGGGTGATTTTGTCGTAGTACTGGGGGCGGCCCAGGGCGTCGGTGTGGGGGAGGAGGACGGTGTCGTCGGGGTGGGGGAAGGTGACCCCGGGGGTTTCGGCTTTGGGGAGGTCCTTCCAGATCACGTCGTCGAGGTGTGGGAAGGCCCCGTCCACCTTGCCCAGGTTGGCGAAGAGGTCGCCGATCTTGACCTTGCCGATCTGGGCGGCCTTGCCGATGTAGGTGATCGGGTC
>NZ_JBFBGN010000049.1:0-45621 GCF_040684675.1 Streptomyces sp. NPDC089915
CCGCCCCGGACCCCTTTCCGTGCGCAGCACATTCCAGCCCCGCCGGCGTTTGAGGCGCGGGGGTCTGGGGGCGGAGCCCCCAGGAAACCCCGGCCCGCCGTCACGACAACCCCTCCGGAGGAGACATGCAGATCGCCGTCCTGCTCTACGACCGTTTCACCGCCCTCGACGCCATCGGCCCCTACGAGACCCTCAGCCGGCTCGACGGTGCCGAGACCGTCTTCGTCGCGGAGCGTCCCGGGCCGGTGCGCACCGACAACGGCGCGGCCGTCCTCGTCGCCGAGAAGGCGCTCGACGAGGTGACCCGCCCCGACATCGTCATCGTCCCCGGCGGCCCGCACCCCGAGATCGAGATGAAGAACCCCGCGGTCCTCGACTGGCTGCGCGCCGTCGACGCCACCACCACCTGGACCACGTCCGTCTGCACCGGCTCGCTGCTCCTCGCCGCCGCCGGCCTCCTCGAAGGGCGCCGGGCGACCAGCCACTGGCTCTACCTCGACCACCTGGCCCCCTTCGGCGCCGAGCCGACCGGGGAGCGGGTCGTCTTCGACGGGAAGTACGTCACCGCCGCCGGGGTCTCCTCCGGGCTGGACATGGGGCTCGGACTGCTCGGCCGGATCGCGGGGGACCAGTACGCGCAGACCGTGCAGCTGATGTGCGAGTACGACCCCCAGCCGCCCTACGACGCGGGTTCCCCGGACAAGGCCCCGGCCGAGATCGTGGCCCGGCTGCGCGCCGCTAGTCCCGTGACGGAGCGGGGCGCCAGCTGAAGTCGGGCTGCCGGCGTTCCAGGAAGGCGGCGACACCCTCGGCGGTGTCGCCGCTCGCGGCGGCCTGTGCGCTCCAGTACGCGTCCCGGTCGGTGCGGCCGTCCGCGAACTCCTTCGCCGCGGCCTGGGTCAGCCGTGACCGGGTGGTCAGGATCCGGGTGAACTCCGCCACCCGCCCGTCCAGCCGGCCGGCCGGCAGCAGCTCGTTCAGGAATCCGGCGCGCAGGGCGGTGTCCGCCCCGATCAGCTCCGCCGCGAACAGCAGGTACTTGGCCCACGCCGGGCCGACCAGCGAGGCCAGCCGCCGGGTGGAGGACGCCGGGTAGACGATGCCCAGCTTCGCCGGGGTCACCCCGAACCGGGCCCCCTCCTCCGCGAACCGCAGGTCGCACGCCGCCGCCAGCTGGCTGCCGCCGCCCACGCAGAAGCCGCGGATCGCCGCCACCGTCGGCTTGGGGAACGCGGCCAGGGCCTCCTCCGCCGCCACGGCCAGGGCCTGCGGGTCCTCGTCCCCCTTGAGGGAGGAGATGTCGGCGCCCGCGCAGAAGGTGGCGCCGGCCCCGGTCAGGACCAGCACCCGGACGGCCGGGTCGGCGGCCAGCGGCGGGAGCAGCTCCGGCAGGGCCCGCCACATCGCGGCCGTCATCGCGTTGCGTTTGGCGGGGTGGGAGACGGTGACCGTGGCGATCCCGTCGGCGACCGAGGTGAGCAGGGTCGCTTCCCCGGCCGTGTCCATGGCTGCGTCCATGCGCCGGATGCTATCCCGGGGCGACGATCCTATGATCAAGGGGACTCCGTCCCCGGGGGGTGCGAGGAGGTGGCACGCCCATGGGCGCCGACCGCGGTGAGCAGCAGCAGGACAAGAGCAGGCTGAACCGCAGCTTCGGGCTGCTGGCCCTGCTCGGGGTGGTCCTCGTACTGGCCGGGCTGGTGGGCCTGGTCTACGCCGGGGTGGCCACCCTGACCTCGATGTTCCTCTTCGGCTGGCTGCTGCTGCTCGGCGGCGTGGTGGGCCTGGTGCAGGCCGTGCAGTCCCGCAAGAGCAACTACTTCTGGCTGGCCGTGATCGTCGCCGCGGTCAACCTCGCCGCCGGGTTCGTGATCCTGCGCCGTCCCGAGGCGAGCGCCGAGGCGCTGACCATGTTCGCGGCGCTCCTCTTCCTCACCGGCGGGGTGTTCCGCCTCGCGGGCTCCCTGGTGGTGCGGGGGTCCAACTTCGGTCTCTCGCTCGTCCAGGGGGCCTTCGGCGTCCTGCTCGGCGTGCTGATCCTCTGGGGGTGGCCCGGCAGCAGCCTGTACGTGATCGGGACCTTCTTCTCCCTCGCCCTGCTGTTCGACGGGCTGAGCCTGATCGCGGTGGGCATGGGGGCCCGGCGGATCCTCGGCCTGGTCAAGGACGACCCGGGGACGGGCGGAGGGAAAGACGAGGCAGCCGCTGCCAAGCGGAGCGCACGGGATCAGGAACAGTCCAACAACTGACTCCGTCATACGCCGCCGGTCAGAAAGTGTCCGATTGCTGCTGACTTCTGGTCAGCGGCGCGGTCCGGACCAGGCTGCTCGCCACTCTTGACGCGTGGAGACGATCGAGCGTGAAGACGGGGGCCGGAAGATGGACGACAGCGGGAGCATCCCGCAGGCCAGGGGGGGTGAGGCGGCGGCTCCGGCCGACCCCCTCACGTACGAGGGGGTGTGGCGCTTCACCGCGCCGGCGGTAGAAGAATCCGTTCCGCAGGCCCGCCGGGCGGTCCGCGACCTACTCGGCCGCCAGGGGGTGCCGGCCACGCAGGACCTCGTGTACTCCCTGCTGCTGATCGTCTCCGAGCTGGTGACGAACTCGGTCCGGCACGCCGCCCTGCTCTCCCCGGAGGTGGCCGTCGAGGTGGCGGTGGGCCGGGAGTGGGTGCGGGTGGCCGTCGAGGACGACCACCCGTACCGGCCCAAGGCCCTGGAGGCCGACTTCGGCCAGACCGGCGGCCGGGGCCTGCTGCTGGTCCGGGAGGTCACCCTGGAGGCCGGCGGGGTGTGCGACGTCGAGCACACCTCCACCGGCGGCAAGGTGATCTGGGCGGCCCTGCCGCTCCAGGCCCCGGCCCGCCCCCTCTGAACCCCGTCCCCACCCCGCCCCCTACCTGAACGGCGTAGCGGCTACCAGCCGGCCGCGTCGCCGGTCAGCTCGCGGATCGCGGGACGCGCCGCGTCGAGCACCGTCATGAACCAGGCCGAGAACGGCACCTCCGCGTGCCGCTTCGCCAGCTCCTCGGCCGTGACGAAGGCGGTGTCCCCGACCTCCTCCGGATCCGGGTCCAGAGAGGCCTGGGCAAGTCCCACGAACAGGTGGTTGTACTCCTGCTCCACCAGGCCCGACGCGGGGTCCGGGTGGTTGTAGCGCACCGTCCCCGCCTCCGCGAGCAGCGAGGGCGACAGGCCGAGCTCCTCGTGGGTGCGCCGGGCCGCCGCCGCGAACGGGGACTCGCCGGGGTAGGGGTGGCCGCAGCAGGTGTTCGACCAGACGCCGGGGGAGTGGTACTTCCCGAGGGCGCGCTGCTGGAGCAGCAGCCGGCCCTGCTCGTCGAAGAGGAACACGGAGAACGCCCGGTGCAGCAGACCGGGGGCCTGATGCGCGGAGAGCTTCTCCGCCGTGCCGATGGTGTTGCCGGACTCGTCGACCAGTTCGAGCATGATCGATTCTTGAGAGCCGGTGCCGGCGGACGCGCTGCTGTTGGCGTCAGTGGCTGATGTGGTCGGCATACCCATCCTTCGCTTCGGACTTCGGTCTTCAGTCTGCCGTACAAAAGAGGCTTGTCCCCACTTCGGCCATCCGCGCATGTCCGCCCCCCGCCGCGTGATAAACGGCGGAGGGCGGACGAGCTGTCAGCGCATCAGATCCCGAACGGGGCCGGATACCCGATCGTGCCCGCCGGCACCGGAACGGAATCGTCCAGCACCAGCGCCATCATCGCCTCGTCGGGCACCTCGAAGGGCGGCCGGATCCCGTAGCGGGACGCCGGGACGAACCCGAAGCGCGGGTAGTACGACGGATGCCCCAGGACCAGCACCAACGACTCCCCGCGCCGCGCGGCGGCCGCGAGCAGCGCCCGGACGACGGCGCTGCCCGCGCCCGAACGCTGCAGGGCGGGGTCGGCCGCCACCGGCGCGAGCGCGAGCGCCGGTACGCCGTCCACCGTGCACCGGGTCAGCAGCGCGTGCGCCGCCACCCTCCCGTCCGGGCCCTCGGCCACGTACGAGAGGCCCGGGAGCCAGGACCCGTCGGCGCGCAGCGCGTCCACGAGATCAGCCTCCAGCGGGGTCTCGAAGGCCGCCAGGTTGACGGCCCGCACGGCCCCGGCGTCGGCGGCGGTCTCCGGCCGGGTCCGCCAGCGGCCCCCGCCCGGGGCTCCGTCCCCGGCGGTCACCGGGGCCAGCACCCAGCTCCGGTAGCCGTACTCGTGCCCGTGCCGCTTCCGTACGGCGAGCTCCTCGCGCACGCCGGCCAGCGCCGCCGCCCGCGCCGGGGTGTCGGCCGTGTACGCAGCGGCCCGCTCGCCGAGCGGCCCGTAGTAGCCGGCCCAGTCGGAGTCCGGCTGGAGGAAGCCGCCCAGCAGCCGGTAGCCGGCCGCCTGGACGGCCGCGGTGTTGCGGGCGGTGGAGCGCAACGGGTACTGCGGGTCCCAGAAGGCCCGGGCCCCGGCCGAGGGCTCGGCGGCGGTCCACTCGCACTCGGTGAGGACGAGCCGGCCGCCGGGCGCGAGCAGCCGCCTCCACTCGGCCAGCGCCCGGTCGAAGCCGAGGACGTAGGCGGATCCCTCCGCCCACACGAGGTCGAAGGAGCCGTCCTCGAAGGGGAGCGCGCCCATGTCGGCGCGCACCGCGCGCAGCCGCCCGTCGAGGCCCCGGGCCGAGGCGGCGGCGCGCAGCTCCTCCAGGAAGGGCTCGTGCAGGTCGACGGCGGTCACCTCGGCGAGGCCCGCCCCGCCCGCCTCGGCGGCGAGCAGCAGGGCGCTGCGGCCCGGACCGCAGCCGACGTCGAGGACGCGCGGCCGCTCGGGCAGCGGCCCGCACAGGGACAGCAGGTGCCGGGTGGAGGTGTCGGAGCCGGGGGCCTGCCGGGGCAGCCCTCGGTGCAGCTCCATGAAGGCCGCGAAGACCTCGTCGTCGGAGCTGTCGTGATCGGTGGTGGTGCTGGTGTTGTCGGTCAACGTGAACCCTTGAACGGGGGCTCCGGCCGACGGGGCCTGTCGCTGTGTGCGAGAAAGAGGATCAGACCCGGCCGGACGCCCGGGAAGACGGGGAGATGTACCGGAGTTCGCTGCGCACGGCAGCGATCGCTGCGACGGTCATCAATCCACCTCTTCCACGTTCCGAGTCGGCGTCCACCTTAACATCCGCTCTCAAACCGGACGGATGGGGGCCGAACGGCTGATGAATGCCGCCTTCCATTCATCCGATAGCCTCTGCCGACAGCCGCTGCCCCCGTGCCGCCGCGCTTTCTGCCGCCGCCCACGAGGCGCCCGCCCGGAATGTTCGTTGCAAGGAGTGAGTTCGTCTGTCGACCGTCATCCTCACCGGCCTGCCGGTCCCCGGATCACCGCTTGAAGACGAGCTCCGTCTCCTCGGGTTCGACGTCCGCCCGGTCCCCGCTCCCGAAGACACCGCCGCGGCCCTGGCCGGCGTGCCGGCCGGGGAGCGGGTGGCCGTCGTCGACGCGGGCTTCGTCGGGCACGCGCACGCGCTGCGCCTCGCGCTGACCGACCCGCGTTTCGACGCCTGCGCCGTGACCGGCGCCTTCGCCGTCCAGGCCGGGGCCCGCGCGGCCCTGGAGCGGGCCGCAGAGCCTTCCCCGGACGGCGAGGGCCCGTACCCGGACCGGCTCGCCGCCGCCGTCGAGGCCGCCGGGACCGCCGTGCAGTGGCCCGAGCTCGGCACCCTGGTCGCCGCCGTCCCCTCGACCGGGGCGGAGCGCGCCGAGGCGCTGGCCGCCGTCGCCGCCGTGGACGACGAGGCGGTCCGGCTGCGCACCGCCGTGAAGTCCCGCGACGGGTTCTTCACCACCTTCTTCATCAGCCCGTACTCGCGCTACATCGCCCGCTGGTGCGCGCGCCGGGGGCTGACCCCGAACCAGGTCACCACCGCCTCCCTGCTGACCGCGCTGATCGCGGCGGGCTGCGCGGCCACCGGCGAGCGCTGGGGGTACGTCACCGCCGGCGTGCTGCTGCTCGTCTCCTTCGTCCTGGACTGCACGGACGGGCAGCTCGCCCGCTACTCGCTCCAGTACTCGACGCTGGGCGCCTGGCTGGACGCCACCTTCGACCGGGCCAAGGAGTACTCCTTCTACGCGGGGCTCGCGCTGGGCGCGGCCCGGGGCGGCGACGACGTCTGGGCGCTGGCGCTCGGCTCGATGATCCTGATGACCTGCCGGCACGTGGTGGACTTCTCCTTCAACGAGGCCAACGTCGACGCCACCGCCGCGGGCAAGTCCGTCACCGGCAGCCCCACGGCCGCCCTCTCCACCCGCCTCGACAGCGTCGGCTGGACGGTCTGGGTCCGGCGGATGATCATCCTGCCGATCGGTGAGCGCTGGGCGATGATCGCGGTCCTCACCGCGGCGACCACCCCCCGGATCGTCTTCTACGCCCTGCTGATCGGCTGCGCCTTCGGCGCGCTGTACACCACGGCCGGCCGCGTCCTGCGCTCGGTGACGCGCAGGGCCGAGCGCACCGACCGGGCCGCGCGGGCCCTGGCCGACCTCGCCGACTCGGGCCCGCTCGCCGGGCTGGTCGCCTCCCACCCGCTGCGCACCCTGCGCCTGCCCTTCGCCGTGCTGGGCGCGGTCGTGCTGGTCGGCGCCGCCTGGTACGAGCCCTACGGCAGCCTGATGGTCGTCTTCGCCGCCCTGCTGTACGTCCTGCTCAGCGGTGACGCCGTGGGCGCCCCGCTGCGCGGCCCGCTGGACTGGCTGCTGCCCCCGCTGTTCCGGGCCGCCGAGTACACGACCGTGCTCCTCCTCGCCGTCAAGGCGGACGTCCCCGGGGCCCTTCCGGCCGCATTCGGACTGGTCGCGGCGGTCGCCTACCATCACTACGACACCGTCTACCGCATCCGCGGTGGCTCGGGCGCCCCGCCGCGCTGGCTGGTGCGGACGACGGGCGGCCACGAGGGCAGGGTCCTGCTGACCGCGGCCTTGGCCGCCGTCGTCGCCCGTGACGCGTTCCCCGTCGCGCTCACGGCCCTGGCCGTGTTCGTGGCTCTGGTGGTGCTCGTGGAGAGCATCCGCTTCTGGGTCTCCGCCGGAGCACCCGCCGTACACGACGAAGGAGAACCCGCATGATCGGCCTTGTACTCGCTGCCGGTGCCGGACGCCGTCTGCGTCCCTACACCGACACCCTGCCCAAGGCGCTCGTGCCCGTCGGCCCCGAGGGGCGGGAGGACAGCCTGACCGTCCTCGACCTGACCCTGGGCAACTTCGCCGAGGTCGGCCTCACCGAGGTCGCCATCGTCGTCGGCTACCGCAAGGAGGCCGTGTACGAGCGCCGCGAGGCCCTGGAGGCCAAGTACGGGGTCAAGATCACGCTGATCGACAACGACAAGGCCGAGGAGTGGAACAACGCCTACTCCCTGTGGTGCGCGCGTGAGGTCCTCAAGCAGGGCGTGATCCTCGCCAACGGCGACACCGTCCACCCGGTCTCCGTCGAGAAGACCCTCCTCGCCGCCCGCGGCAACGGCCAGAAGATCATCCTCGCCCTCGACACGGTCAAGAACCTGGCCGACGAGGAGATGAAGGTCGTGGTCGACGGCGCCGAGGGCGTGCGGAAGATCACGAAGCTGATGGAGCCGTCCGACGCGACCGGCGAGTACATCGGCGTCACCCTCATCGAGCCCGAGGCCGCCGAGCAGCTGGCCGAGGCCCTGAAGACCACCTTCGAGCGCGACCCCGACCTCTACTACGAGGACGGCTACCAGCAGCTCGTCAACGACGGCTTCACCATCGACGTCGCCCCCATCGGCGACGTGAAGTGGGTGGAGATCGACAACCACGACGACCTCGCCAAGGGCCGGACGATCGCATGCCAGTACTGACGCGGCTGATCCCCTCGCCGGTCGTCGTCGACATCAGCTGCGGGGCGATGGACAAGCTGGACGGCATCCTCGCCGACCAGCGGATCTCCGCCTCCGGCCGGCTCGCGATCGCGATCAGCGGGGGCTCCGGGCAGGCGCTGCGCGCCCGCCTGGAGCAGGCCCTGCCGCACGCCGACTGGTACCCGGTCGTCGACGGCACCATCGACTCGGCGGTCAAGCTCGCCGACGACATAAAGGGCCGCCGCTACGACGCCGTCGTGGGCCTGGGCGGCGGCAAGATCATCGACGTGGCGAAGTACGCCGCGGCGCGGGTCGGGCTGCCCATGGTGGCCATCGCCACCAACCTCTCCCACGACGGCATCTGCTCCCCGGTGTCCATCCTGGACAACGACAACGGCCGGGGCTCCTACGGGGTGCCCACGCCGATCGCCATGGTCATCGACCTCGACGTGATCCGCGAGGCGCCCACGCGCTTCGTCCGCGCCGGCATCGGCGACGTGATCTCCAACATCTCGGCCATCGCCGACTGGGAGCTCTCGCACAAGATCACCGGCGAGGCCGTGGACGGCCTGGCCGCCGCGATGGCCCGCACGGCCGGCGAGTCCGTGCTGCGCCACCCCGGCGGCTGCGGCGACGACGAGTTCCTCACCGTGCTCTCCGAGGCCCTCGTCCTCTCCGGCATCGCCATGTCGATCAGCGGCGACAGCCGCCCCTCGTCCGGCGCCTGCCACGAGATCAGCCACGCCTTCGACCTGCTCCACCCCGGACGCTCCGCGCTCCACGGCGAGCAGGTCGGCATCGGCGCCGCCTTCGCCATGCACCTGCGCGGCGCCCGCGAGCAGTCCGGGCTCTTCGTCGAGGTGCTGCGCCGCCACGGCCTGCCCGTACTGCCCGAGGAGATCGGGTTCAGCGCCGACGAGTTCGTCGCCGCCGTGGAGTACGCCCCCCAGACCCGCCCGGGACGGTTCACCATCCTGGAGCACCTCAACCTGTCCGCAGCCGAGATCAGGGACGCTTACGCCGACTATGCCCAGACCATCCGTAGCTGAACTGCGCCCCGTCGTTCACCCGGCGGGCGTCAAGGACCGGCGCAGTGGCGAGCACTGGGGCGGCCGCCTCTACATGCGCGAGATCTCCCTGCGCGTCACCCGCCTCCTGGTCACCACCAAGGTCACGCCCAACCAGCTGACCTACGTGATGACCCTGAGCGGCGTCCTGGCCGCGCCGGCCCTGCTGGTGCCGGGCATCTGGGGCGCCGTCCTCGGGGTGCTCGCCGTCCAGGGCTACCTGCTGCTCGACTGCGTCGACGGCGAGGTCGCCCGCTGGAAGAAGCAGTTCTCGCTCTCCGGCGTCTACCTGGACCGAGTCGGCGCCTACCTGTGCGACGCGGCGGTCCTCGTGGGCTTCGGGCTGCGCGCCGCCGACCTGTGGGGCGGCGGCCGGATCGACTGGCTGTGGGCCTTCCTGGGCACCCTCGCGGCGCTCGGCGCGATCCTGATCAAGGCCGAGACCGACCTGGTCGGCGTCGCCCGCCACCAGGCGGGCAAGCCCGTGGTCCAGGAGTCCGCCGCCGAGCCGCGCTCCTCCGGCATGGCCCTGGCCCGGAGGGCCGCCGCCGCGCTGAAGTTCCACCGCCTGGTCCTCGGGATCGAGGCCTCCCTGCTCATCCTGGTGCTGGCGGTCCTCGACCAGGTCCGCGGCGACCTGTTCTTCTCCCGCCTGGGCGTCGCCGTGCTGGCCGGCATCGCGCTGCTCCAGACGGTGCTGCACCTGGTGTCCATCCTCGTGTCGAGCAGGCTGCGGTGAGCGCCCCGCTGCGCGTCGGCGCGGTGATCATCACCATGGGCAACCGCCCCGACGAGCTGAAGGCGCTCCTGGAGTCGGTGGCCCGGCAGGACGGCGACCCCGTCGAGACCGTCGTCGTCGGCCAGGGCGTCGAGCTCACCGGCCTGCCCGAGGACGTACGGACCGTCCACCTCCCGGAGAACCTGGGCATCCCCGGCGGCCGCAACGCCGGCATCGATGCCTTCGGTCCCGGCGGCCGCGACGTGGACGTCCTGCTCTTCCTCGACGACGACGGGCTGCTGGAGCGCTCCGACACCGCCGAGTTGTGCCGGCAGGCCTTCACCGAGGACCCGGAGCTCGGGATCGTCAGCTTCCGGATCGCCGACCCGGACACCGGCGCCACCCAGCGCCGCCACGTGCCCCGGCTGCGCGCCTCGGACCCGATGCGCTCCTCCCGCGTGACCACCTTCCTGGGCGGTGCCAACGCCGTCCGCACGAAGGTCTTCGAGCAGGTCGGCGCCCTGCCGGCCGAGTTCTTCTACGCCCACGAGGAGACCGACCTGGCCTGGCGGGCCCTCGACGCGGGGTGGCTGATCGACTACCGCGCGGACATGGTGCTGCTGCACCCGACGACGGCCCCCTCCCGCCACGCGGTCTACCACCGTATGGTGGCGCGTAACCGGGTATGGCTCGCCCGCCGGAACCTGCCCGCCCCGCTGGTCCCGGTATACCTGGGGGTCTGGCTGGCGCTGACGCTGGTGCGCAGGCCCTCGGCGGCCGCGCTCAAGGCCTGGTTCGGCGGGTTCAAGGAGGGTCTGACCACCCCCTGCGGCCCCCGTCGCCCCATGCGGTGGCGTACGGTCTGGCGGCTGACGCGACTGGGCCGACCGCCTGTCATCTGAGAAGCTCGCGTCTGGGACCATGGGCCCCGACCACGGGTCCGGCGCTCCAGACCCGATGCCCCACCTGCGCATCTGGAAGACGGAAAGTTTCAACTTGTGAGTGACACAACCCCCGACGGCGCCCTCGCCACGAGCAAGCCGCCGTCCGACGACGCGGGGCTGACCCCGGCGCAGCTCGCCGCCAAGTACGGCCTGGCCGTCAGCGGCGCGCGGCCCACCCTGGGCGGTTACGTGCGCCAGCTCTGGGACCGGCGCCACTTCATCATGGCGTTCTCCCGGGCCAAGCTGGTCGCCCAGTACAGCGAGGCGAAGCTCGGCCAGATCTGGCAGGTGGCGACCCCGCTGCTGAACGCGCTGGTCTACTACCTGATCTTCGGCCTGATCATGAACGCGGGCCGCGGCATGGAGAAGGGCGTCTACATCCCCTTCCTGGTGACCGGCATCTTCGTCTTCACGTTCACCCAGAGCTCGCTGATGGCGGGCGTCCGGGCCATCCCCGGCAACCTCGGCCTGGTCCGCGCCCTGCACTTCCCGCGCGCCTCCCTGCCGATCTCCTTCTCGATGCAGCAGCTCCAGCAGCTGCTGTACTCGATGATCGTCGTGCTGATCGTCACGGTCTCCTTCGGCAACTACCCGAGGCTGTCCTGGCTGCTGGTGATCCCGACGCTGGCGCTGCAGTTCGTCTTCAACACCGGCCTCGCGCTGGTCTTCGGTCGGATGGGCTCGAAGACCCCCGACCTCGCGCAGCTGATGCCGTTCATCACCCGCACCTGGATGTACGCCTCGGGCGTCATGTTCTCGATCAGCGGGGCGCTCAAGGACCGGCACGTGCCCGGGTGGGTCACCGACGTGCTCCAGTGGAACCCGGCGGCCATCTACATGGACCTGATCCGGTACGCGCTGATCGACGACTACGGCCGGCACAACCTGCCGCCGCACGTGTGGATCTTCGCCGTGGGCTGGGCCGTGGTGATCGGCCTCGGCGGTTTCGTGTACTTCTGGAAGGCTGAGGAGCGTTACGGCCGTGGCTGAGAACAACCGGGGCAAGGTCCCCACCGTCATCGCCGACGACGTGCACATCGTCTACCGCGTCAACACCGGCAGCTCCGGCAAGGGCAGCGCCACCGCGGCCCTGAGCAAGATCATGCGCCGGGGCAACCGGGACGCGCCCGGTGTCCGCCGGGTGCACGCCGTGCGCGGCGTCTCCTTCACCGCCTACCGCGGCGAGGCCATCGGCCTCATCGGCTCCAACGGCTCCGGCAAGTCCACCCTGCTGCGCGCCATCGCGGGCCTGCTGCCCTGCGAGTCCGGCAAGGTCTACACCGACGGCCAGCCCTCGCTGCTCGGCGTCAACGCCGCCCTGATGAACGACCTCACGGGCGAGCGCAACGTGGTCCTCGGCGGTCTCGCGATGGGCATGAGCCGCGAGCAGGTCAAGGAGCGCTACCAGGACATCGTCGACTTCTCGGGGATCAACGAGAAGGGCGACTTCATCTCCCTGCCGATGCGCACCTACTCCTCCGGCATGGCGGCCCGCCTGCGGTTCTCCATCGCCGCGGCCAAGGACCACGACGTCCTGATGATCGACGAGGCGCTGGCCACCGGCGACCGCAAGTTCCAGGTCCGCTCCGAGGCGCGCATCCGCGAGCTGCGGGAGAAGGCCGGCACGGTCTTCCTGGTGAGCCACAACAACAACTCGATCCGCGACACCTGCAGCCGGGTGCTGTGGCTGGAGAAGGGCGAGCTCCTCATGGACGGGCCCACCGAAGAGGTCGTCGCGGCGTACGAGAAGGCCAGCAGCCACTGAGCCGCCCCCGCGCCGCACCGCCGGGCCCCTGCCGCACCTCGCGGCGGGGGCCTCGGCATGCGGCCGACATTCCGGGCACGGGGGCCACCCGATAGGCCCCCGCGGTGTTGTACAGCGTAAGCTGGACCAGTTCTCAATCGCGCCAAGAGGGGACGATTCCCCGCAGCCGGTTCGCCCGGGATACTCCCCGGTAAACTCCGCGGCGTGTCCGAAATGGGATGACTTGGGTCGGCAGTGTAGAACGGGAGACGTGACGGCAATGGCTACGGGAATTCTGCGGCCCCCAGGCACAGCGGCCGTCCCGGCCCCGGGCGGCGGGCGGTGACCCCCGGGCACGGCCTCCGCCCCCCGTCGGCCCCGGCCCCCGGCGCAGCCGCCGGCGCCACCCTCGCCAAGGCCTCCTCGGAGAACTTCCCCGTCGCCCCGGCCTTCCTGCCCCGCGCCTGGCGCCAGGGCCTCATGGCCGTCTACGGGTTCGCCCGCCTCGTCGACGACATCGGCGACGGCGACCTCGCCCCGGGCGGCCGCGACGCCGTCCTCCTCGGCCTCGACCCCGCCGCCGCCGACGACCGCCCCGCGATGCTCGACGCCCTGGAGGCCGACCTCCTGCGCGTCTTCGGCGGCACCGACGGCCCCCCGCGCCACCCCCTGCTGCTCGCCCTCCAGCCCGTGGCCCGCGAGCACCGCCTCAGCCCCGCGCACTTCCTCGGGCTCATCGAGGCCAACCGCCGGGACCAGCGCGTCGCGCGCTACGCCACGTACGGCGAACTCCTCGCCTACTGCGAGCTCTCCGCCAACACCGTCGGCCGACTCGTGCTGGAACTGACGGGCACCGGTACCCCCGAGCGGATCCGCCGCTCCGACGCCGTCTGCACCGCCCTGCAGATCGCCGAACACCTCCAGGACGTCGCCGAGGACCTCGGCCGGGACCGGATCTACCTCCCGGCCGAGGACATGCGGCGCTTCCACGTCACCGAGGCCGACCTCGGGGCCCGCTCCGCCGGAGCCTCCGTGCGCGCCCTCATCGCCTTCGAGGCGGAGCGCGCGCAGGGGCTGCTGGACGAGGGCCTCCCGCTCGTGGGCAGCGTCCACGGCCGGCTGCGGCTGCTGCTCGCGGGGTTCGTCGGAGGAGGGCGGGCCGCCCTGCGGGCCGTCTCGGCCGCCGGCTTCGACGTCCTGCCCGGCCCGCCCAAGCCCACCCGCGGCCTCCTCCTGCGCGAGGTGGCCGCCGTCCTGCGCACCGCGCCGAGAAAGGGGTGAGCCCCACCGTGGAGGGCCTCCACCACGCGTCCGCTCCGTCCGCCCCGGTCCTCGCCGCCTACAGCTACTGCGAGGCCGTGACCGGAACCCAGGCACGCAACTTCGCGTACGGCATCCGGCTGCTGCCCACCGACAAGCGGCAGGCGATGTCCGCCCTGTACGCCTTCTCCCGGCGCGTCGACGACATCGGCGACGGCACCCTCCCGCCCGAGGCCAAACTGGCCCGCCTGGAGGAGACCCGCGCCCTGCTCGGCCGGATCCGCGCCGAGGAGATCGACGAGGACGACACCGACCCGGTCGCCGTCGCCCTCGCGCACGCCGCACGCCGCTTCCCCATCCCGCTCGGCGGCCTCGACGAACTGATCGACGGGGTCCTGATGGACGTCCGCGGCCAGGAGTACGAGACCTGGGACGACCTCAAGACCTACTGCCGCTGCGTCGCCGGCGCCATCGGCCGGCTCTCGCTCGGCGTGTTCGGCACCGTCGGCCCCGGCGAGCACGCCGCGGAGTACGCCGACACCCTCGGCCTCGCCCTCCAGCTCACCAACATCCTCCGCGACGTCCGCGAGGACGCCGGCAACGGCCGCACCTACCTGCCCGCCGAGGACCTCGCCAAGTTCGGCTGCTCCGACGGCTTCGGCACCGGCCGCCTCCCGGCCGGCTCCGACTTCCCGGGCCTGGTCCACCACGAGGTGCGGCGCGCCCGCGCCCTGTTCACCGAGGGCTACCGGCTGCTGCCGATGCTCGACCGGCGCAGCGGCGCCTGCGTGGCCGCCATGGCCGGCATCTACCGGCGCCTGCTGGACCGCATCGAACGCGAACCGGGAGCCGTCCTGCGCGGCCGCGTCTCGCTGCCGCCCCACGAGAAGGCGTACGTGGCCGTCCGCGGCCTCTCCGGCCTCGACGCCCGCACCGTCTCCCGCCAGCGCGCCCGGAGGCGCACCTGATGCCCGCGACCACGCCCCCGGCCCGGGCCGGCGCCCCGGCGCGCCGAGCCCGTCACACCGGCCCGGCGCAGGCAACCATGCGGGGCGGGGTCGCGTCTGACGGTGCGGGCCGCACGGCACCCTCCGGCCCGGCGGGCCGGACCCGTACGAAGACACACCCGGGCCCGGCGGGCCCGCGCACCACCCCGGAGGGCTCATGACCGGCAGCACCACCCGCGGCGACGGCCGCGCCGTCGTCGTCGGCGGCGGGCTCGCCGGAGTCACCGCCGCCCTCGAACTCGCCGACGCCGGACTGCGGGTCACCCTCCTCGAAGGACGCCCCCGCCTCGGCGGCCTCGCCTTCTCCTTCAAGCGCGGCGACCTGACCGTCGACAACGGCCAGCACGTCTACCTGCGCTGCTGCACCGCCTACCGGTGGTTCCTCGACCGCGTCGACGGCGCCGCCCTCGCCCCGCTCCAGGACCGCCTCGACGTCCCCGTCCTCGACGTCGCCCACCCCGCCGGACCGCGCCTGGGCCGGCTGCGCCGCAGCGCCCTGCCCGTCCCGCTGCACCTCGCCGCCTCCCTGGCCCGCTACCCCCACCTCTCCCTCGCCGAACGGGTGAGCGTCGGCCGCGCCGCCCTCGCCCTGCGCCGCCTCGACCCCGCCGACCCGGCCCTCGACGGCCTCGACTTCGGCACCTGGCTCGCCCGCTACGGCCAGTCCCCGCGCACCGTCGAGGCCCTGTGGGACCTCGTCGGCATCGCCACCCTCAACGCCACCGCCGGGCAGTGCTCCCTGGGCCTGGCCGCCATGGTCTTCAAGACCGGCCTGCTCTCCGAGAACGGCGCCGCCGACATCGGCTGGGCCCGCGTCCCGCTCGGCGAGCTCCACGACACCCTCGCCCGCAAGGCCCTCGACTCCGCCGGAGTCCGCACCGAGCTGCGCACCCGCGTCACCGGGATCTCCCGCACCGCCGAAGGGGACTGGCGGGTCGACACCGACGGCGAGTCCCTCGACGCCGGCACCGTCGTCCTCGCCGTCCCGCAGCGCGAGGCCCACGGCCTGCTGCCCGCCGGCGCGCTCGCCGACCCCGACAAGCTCCTCGACATCGGCACCGCCCCCATCCTCAACGTCCACGTCGTCTACGACCGCAAGGTGCTCCGGCAGCCCTTCTTCGCCGCCCTCGGCACCCCCGTCCAGTGGGTCTTCGACCGCACCGACTCCTCCGGGCTCACCGACGGCGGCCAGTACCTCGCCGTGTCCCAGTCCGCCGCCCAGGACGACATCGACGAGCCCGTCTCCGTCCTGCGCGCCAAGTACCTGCCCGAACTGGAACGGCTGCTGCCCGCCGCCCGGGGCGCGAAGGTACGGGACTTCTTCGTCACCCGCGAACGCACCGCCACCTTCGCCCCCGGCCCCGGCGTCGGCCGGCTGCGCCCGGGCCCCCGGACCGACACGCCGGGGCTCTATCTCGCCGGTGCGTGGACCGCCACCGGCTGGCCCGCGACCATGGAGAGCGCCGTCCGCAGCGGCCTCGGCGCGGCACACGCCGCGCTCGCCGCTCTCGGCCGCCCCCGGGAACATCCTCTGCAGGAGGCGGTATGACGACCACCACGAGCACCACCAGCACAGCACGTACAGGAACCAGAGGAGAGCCAGTGAACCCGGGGAACCCGGCTGTCGAGAACACGGATGCCGGCGCCGGCACGGCCGGAGCGGGAGCCGAGAAGGTGGACACCCTCGCCCTCCTCGAACGCGGCCGCACGCTGTCGACCCCCGTGCTCCGCGCGGCCGTGGACCGGCTCGCGGCGCCCATGGACACCGTCGCCGCCTACCACTTCGGCTGGATCGACGCCGAGGGCAACCCGGCGGACGGCGACGGCGGCAAGGCCGTCCGCCCCGCCCTCGCCCTGCTCTCCGCCGAGGCCGCCGGAGCCGCGGCCGAGGTCGGCGTCCCCGGCGCCGTCGCGGTCGAGCTCGTCCACAACTTCTCCCTGCTGCACGACGACCTGATGGACGGCGACGAGCAGCGCCGCCACCGCGACACGGTGTGGAAGGTCCACGGCCCCGCCCTCGCCATCCTCGTCGGCGACGCCCTCTTCGCCCTCGCCAACGAGGTCCTGCTGGAGCTCGGCACCGTCGAGGCCGGCCGCGCCACCCGCCGGCTGACCACCGCCAGCCGCAAGCTCATCGACGGCCAGGCGCAGGACATCTCCTACGAGCACCGCGAGCGCGTCAGCGTTCAGGAATGCCTGGAGATGGAGGGGAACAAGACCGGAGCCCTGCTCGCGTGCGCCGTCTCCATCGGCGCCGTCCTCGGCGGCGCCGACGACCGCACCGCCGACAAGCTGGAGGAGTACGGCTACCACCTCGGCCTCGCCTTCCAGGCCGTCGACGACCTCCTCGGCATCTGGGGCGACCCCGAGTCCACCGGCAAGCAGACCTGGAGCGACCTGCGCCAGCGCAAGAAGTCCCTGCCGGTCGTCGCGGCCCTCGCAGCGGGCGGACCCGCATGTGAGGAGCTCGCCAGGCTGCTCGCGGCCGACGCCAAGAGCAACGACTTCGAGAACTTCTCCGAGGAGGAGTTCGCCCACCGCGCCTCCCTCATCGAGGCCGCCGGCGGCCGCCAGTGGACGGCCGACGAGGCGCGCCGCCAGCACGCGATCGCCGTACGGGCGCTCGACGACGTGGACATGCCGCAGCGGGTGCGGGAGCAGCTCGTCGCCCTCGCCGACTTCGTCGTCGTGCGCAAGAGGTGATCTCCGCCCGAAAGTGGATATGAATCGCGAGTCGCCGGCCGGGGACCCCTCCTAGGGACGCCCCGGCCGACGGCAGACCCGGGAACAGCCGAAGCACTGTTACGAAGGGGAAGCCATGACAGCGACGACCGACGGCGGCGGTGCGATCACCGGCGGCGCGGATCCGCGACACGACGCCGCGGCGGCCCCGGCCGCCGCGGCCGCAGTACCGTCCGGCGAGGACACCGGCCTGCACAAGGGCGTCCGGGAGGCCGCCGACCGGGCCGCCCGGGAACTGCTGGACCGCCAGGACCCGGACGGATGGTGGAAGGGCGACCTCCAGACCAACGTCACCATGGACGCCGAGGACCTGCTGCTGCGCCAGTTCCTCGGCATCCGCGACGAGGCCACCACCCGGGCCGCCGCCCTCTTCATCCGCGGCGAGCAGCGGCCGGACGGCACCTGGGCCACCTTCCACGGCGGCCCGCCCGAACTCTCCGCCACCATCGAGGCGTACGTGGCCCTGCGGCTGGCCGGCGACCCGCCCGACGCCCCGCACATGGCCCGCGCCTCCGCCTGGATCCGCGAGCGCGGCGGGATCGCCTCGGCCCGCGTCTTCACCCGCATCTGGCTGGCCCTCTTCGGCTGGTGGAGCTGGGAGGACCTGCCCGAACTCCCGCCCGAGCTGCTCTTCCTGCCGTCCTGGGCGCCGCTGAACATCTACGACTTCGGCTGCTGGGCCCGCCAGACCATCGTCCCGCTCACCGTGGTCTCCGCCCTGCGGCCCGTCCGCCCCGCCCCCTTCGCCCTCGACGAGCTGCACACCGACGCCCGCGACCCGAACCCGGCCCGGCCGCCCGCCCCCCTGGCCAGCTGGGACGGGGCCTTCCAGCGGATGGACAAGGCCCTGCACCTCTACCGGCGCGTCGCCCCGCGCCGGCTGCGCAGGGCGGCCATGGCCGCCGCGGGCCGCTGGATCGTCGAACGCCAGGAGAACGACGGCTGCTGGGGCGGGATCCAGCCCCCCGCCGTGTACTCCGTCATCGCCCTGCACCTGCTCGGCTACGACCTCGGGCACCCGGTCATGCGGGCCGGACTGGAGTCCCTCGACCGCTTCGCCGTCTGGCGCGAGGACGGCGCCCGCATGGTCGAGGCCTGCCAGTCCCCCGTCTGGGACACCTGCCTCGCCGCCATCGCCCTGGCCGACGCGGGCGTCCGCCCCGACCACCCGGCGCTGGTGAAGGCCGCCGACTGGATGCTCGGCGAGGAGATCCGGCGCAGCGGGGACTGGGCGGTGCGCCGCCCCGGACTCGCCCCCGGCGGCTGGGCGTTCGAGTTCCACAACGACACCTACCCCGACGTCGACGACACCGCCGAGGTCGTCCTCGCCCTGCGCCGCATCCGCCATCCCGAACCGGGGAGGATGGAGGCCGCCATCGCCCGGGGCACCTCCTGGACCCTCGGCATGCAGTCGAAGGACGGCGCCTGGGCCGCCTTCGACGCCGACAACACCAGCCCCCTCCCCAACCGGCTGCCCTTCTGCGACTTCGGGGAGGTCATCGACCCGCCCTCGGCCGACGTCACCGCCCACGTGGTGGAGATGCTCGCCGCCGAGGGCCGGGCCGCCGACCCGCGCGCCCGGCGCGGCATCGCCTGGCTGCTCGCCGAACAGGAGGCGGACGGCAGCTGGTTCGGCCGCTGGGGCACCAACTACGTGTACGGGACGGGCTCCGTGGTGCCCGCCCTCACCGCCGCCGGGATCGCCCCCGGCCACCCCGCCGTCCGGCGGGCCGTCGGCTGGCTGGAGTCCGTACAGAACGAGGACGGCGGCTGGGGCGAGGACCAGCGCTCCTACCAGGACCGCTCCTGGGCCGGGAAGGGCGCCTCCACCGCCTCCCAGACCGCCTGGGCGCTGATGGCGCTCCTCGCGGCGGGGGAGCGGGACGGGGAGTCCGTCCGGCGCGGGCTCGGGTACCTGGTGGAGACCCAGCGCGCCGACGGGACCTGGGACGAGCCGTACTTCACGGGCACCGGATTCCCCTGGGACTTCTCCATCAACTACCACCTCTACCGGCAGGTGTTCCCGCTCACCGCCCTCGGCCGCTACCTGTACGGGGACCCCTTCGCCCCCGCCGCCGCCCGGGGGGCCGGCGAGGCCGCGGCCGCCGCCCCCGTCCCGGCCGAGGAGGCCTGATGTCCGCCCGGGCGGACCCGTCCGCCGTGCCGCTGCTGATCGCCTGCGCCCTGCGCATCGAGCGGGCGGCCCTCGGCGGGGGCCGCGCCCCCGCCGGCGCCACCGTGCTGCGCACCGGCATGGGCCCGCGCGCCGCCGACCGGGCCGTGGCCCGCGCCCTGGACCGGCCCGGGATGGAACGGGCCGCCGTCCTCGCCACCGGCTTCTGCGCCGGCCTGCTCCCCGGGATGAACCCCGGGGACCTGGTCGTCGCCGAGGAGACCCGCGACCCGCGGGGAGCGGTCGCCTGCACCGGCACCGCCCTGCTCGCCGAGGCACTGGCCCGCGCCGCACCCGGCCGGACCGTGCACACCGGCGCACTGACCGGATCCGACCACGTCGTCCGCGGACAGGAGCGCGACCGGCTGCGCGCCGCCGGCGCCGTCGCGGTCGACATGGAGTCCGCGGCCACCCTGTGGACCGCCTCCGGGGCGGGCCGCCCGGTTGCGGCCGTCCGGGTGATCGTGGACGCTCCGGAGCACGAGCTCGTCCGCATCGGCACGGTGCGCGGTGGAATATCGGCCTTCCGCGTACTGCGTGCCGTACTGCCCGCGTTCTACGACTGGCACCGTTCGTTGCCGCTTTCCAGGAGGTGAAACCAGATGGCCATGCCGTTGCGACAGTCCATCAGGGTCGGGACGTATCTTCTCGAACAGAAGCTCCGCAAGCGCGAGAAGTTCCCGCTGATCGTCGAGCTGGAGCCGCTCTACGCGTGCAACCTGGCCTGCGAGGGGTGCGGGAAGATCCAGCACCCGGCCGGGGTCCTCAAGCAGCGGATGCCCGTCGCCCAGGCGGTCGGCGCCGTCCTGGAGTCCGGGGCGCCGATGGTGTCCATCGCGGGCGGCGAGCCCCTGATGCACCCCCAGATCCACGAGATCGTGCGCCAGCTCGTGGCCCGGCGGAAGTACGTCTTCCTCTGCACCAACGCCCTGCTGCTCCGCAAGAAGATCGAGAAGTTCACCCCGTCCCCCTACTTCGCCTTCGCCGTGCACATCGACGGACTGCGCGAACGCCACGACGAGTCCGTGGCCAAGGAGGGGGTCTTCGACGAGGCCGTCGCCGCCATCAAGGAGGCCAAGCGGCGCGGTTTCCGGGTGACGACCAACTCCACCTTCTTCAACACCGACACCCCCCAGACCGTCATCGAGGTGCTGAACTACCTCAACGACGACCTCAAGGTCGACGAGATGATGATCTCGCCCGCCTATGCCTACGAGAAGGCCCCCGACCAGGAGCACTTCCTCGGCGTCGAACAGACCCGGGAACTCTTCAAGAAGGCCTTCGCGGGCGGCAACCGGCGCCGCTGGCGGCTCAACCACTCGCCGCTCTTCCTGGACTTCCTCGAAGGAAAGGCGGATTTCCCCTGCACCGCCTGGGCCATTCCGAATTACTCCCTCTTCGGCTGGCAGCGCCCCTGCTACCTGATGAGCGACGGATACGTGCCCACCTACCGGGAACTGGTGAACGACACCGACTGGAGCAAGTACGGCCGCGGAAAGGACCCGCGCTGCGCGAACTGCATGGCGCACTGCGGGTACGAACCCACCGCCGTCCTCGCCACCATGGGCTCCCTCAAGGAGTCCCTGCGCGCCGCCCGCGAGACGGTCGGCGGCAACCGGGACGCGTCGGCATGACGCGGCCGCAGGCAGGTCCGGCCGGCGGGGGCGGCGGGTTCGACCTCGCCGCCCTGCTGGCCGAGCGCGGCGGCGAACGGTACGAGCTGCACGCCCGCCACCTCAACCACCAGCTGCCCCGCATGCTGCGCACCATCGGTTTCGACAAGGTCTACGTGCGCGCCGAGGGCGCCCACTTCTGGGACGACGAGGGCAACGACTACCTCGACATGCTCGCCGGCTTCGGGGTGATGGGCCTGGGCCGCCACCACCCCGTGGTCCGCCGGGCCCTGCACGAGGTCCTGGACGCCCAGCTCGCCGACCTGACCCGCTTCGACTGCCAGCCGCTGCCCGGGCTGCTGGCCGAGAAGCTGCTCTCCCACAGCCCCCACCTGGACCGCGTCTTCTTCGGCAACAGCGGCACCGAGGCGGTCGAGACCGCCCTGAAGTTCGCCCGCTACGCCACCGGCCGGCCCAGGGTCCTCTACTGCGACCACGCCTTCCACGGGCTCACCACGGGCTCCCTGTCGGTCAACGGGGAGGGCGGCTTCCGCGACGGCTTCGCCCCGCTGCTGCCCGACACGAGGATCGCGCTCGGCGACCTGGCGGCCCTGGAGCGCGAGCTGCGCCGGGGCGACGTGGCCGCCTTCGTCGTCGAGCCGATCCAGGGCAAGGGGGTGCACGCCGCCCCGCCGGGGTTCCTGCGCGCCGCCCAGGAGCTCCTGCACCGGCACAAGGCGCTCCTGATCGCCGACGAGGTGCAGACCGGGCTCGGCCGGACCGGGGACTTCTACGCGTACCAGCACGAACCGGGCGTGGAGCCCGACCTGGTCTGCGTGGCCAAGGCCCTCTCCGGCGGCTACGTGCCCGTCGGGGCGACCCTGGGCAAGGACTGGATCTTCCAGAAGGTGTACTCGTCCATGGACCGGGTGCTGGTGCACTCCGCGAGCTTCGGCTCCAACGCCCAGGCGATGGCCGCCGGGCTGGCGGTCCTCCACGTCATGGAGGACGAGGAGGTGGTGGCCAACGCGCGGGCCATGGGCGAGCTGCTGCGCGGGCGGCTGGCCGCGCTGGTGGACGAGTACGAGATGCTGCACGAGGTGCGGGGCCGCGGGCTGATGATCGGCATCGAGTTCGGCCGGCCCTCCTCGCTGGCCCTGCGCGGCCGCTGGACGATGCTCCAGGCGGCCCGCAAGGGGCTGTTCGCGCAGATGGTGGTGGTGCCGCTGCTGAACAGGCACCGGATCCTCACCCAGGTCTCGGGGGACCATCTGGAGGTCATCAAGCTGATCCCGCCGCTGATCGTGGACGAGGCGGACGTGGACCGGTTCGTGGCCGCCTTCCGGGAGGTCATGGACGAGGCGCACGGCGGGGGCTCGCTGATGTGGGACTTCGGCCGGACCCTGGTCAAGCAGGCGGTCGGCAACCGCTAGCCCGAGCCGGACGTACGGGGCCCCGGTCCGCCGGGGCCCCGCGCCGGTCCGGGGTCAGTCCAGCAGCCGGTCCCGCAGCCGCTCCCGCGTCGCCGGGGTCAGCCCCAGGCCCTCCGCGAGGTAGCGCTCCACCCCGCCCCAGTGCGCGTCGACGGTCTCGTACGCGGCGTCCAGGTACTCGGGCCGGGCCTCGAACAGCGGCGCCAGCAGCTCCGTCACCTCGGGGTCGCGGGTCTCGGGGGTGTCGTCCCCGCGCAGCAGCCGGTAGCGGTTGTGCGGGGCGTTCGAGGCCATGTAGTCCGCCGTGATCGCCTCGCGGTCGACCCCGATCGCGAGCAGGGTCACGGCGATCGACAGGCCCGCCCGGTCCTTGCCCGCCGCGCAGTGCAGCAGCGCCGGGACGCTGTCCTCGGCGAGCGCGCGGACCACGCGGCCGTGCTCGGGGGTGCGGTGGCGGACCATCTCCCGGTACGACTCCGCCATGCGGGCGGCGGCCCGGCCCTCGCCCAGGAGCGCGCGGAGCCGGTCGAGGCCCCCCTCGCGGACGATCCGCCAGAACTCCCCGCCGTCGGCCGGGTCCGAGAGCGGGATGTTCACGTTGCGCACGCCCGGCAGTTCGACGTCCGGGCCCTCCAGGGCGCGGTCGGCGCGGTTGCGGAAGTCGAAGACGGTGTGCAGCCCGAGGGAGGCGAGGAACTCTGCGTCGGTTTCGGTGGCATGCGCCAGATGTCCGCTTCGGAACAGTCGTCCCGGCCTGACCGATCGTCCGTCCGTGGTCGGCAGCCCGCCCACGTCACGGAAATTGCGCACTCCGGTCATCTCGGGCGTGGGCTCGGGGTGTGCGGGCAGGTCCTGGGGTATCTGCTGGGTCACGTCTGCTCCTTCGCGTGTGCCGCGTGTCCGAATTGCTCTGGTTGGAACCAACTTGCCATAGGTGGACGAGAGATCGGGCCGAACTCCGTGAGCCAGATCATACGGTGACCGTGCGTGCCTGATCGCGAAAACCGAATTCCCCTGTCGGAGCGGCCGTTGCGGATCCGGAATGGACGCAGGGTGACCGTCATTCCGTTGATCCCTCATACCTGCTATTCCGTCAGGGAATTCACGGCTTGTTGCCCGCGGTCCCGCTGGATTACCTTCGCGAGCGATCCGGGTGGACCGCCTAATCCTGCCGCCGCCCGGGAACCGCACCCGACCAACGACGCGCGCGGCAGGAGCGGGGGAACCAGGAAAGCCGCCGTTCCGGATCATTCCGGAACGGCTCGGGGTGAAGCCGTGACCGTACGGCCGGACATCTCCAGTCCGAACCCGACAGCTCACCTCGCAGGCGCCGGAGAGGAATTCGCCATGCCCGGAAAGGGTAAGCACCGCCGTCCGAAGTCCCGTTCCATATCCCGCGGCCTCGCCCTCGCCGGCACCGGCGGCGCGGCCCTCGCGCTGCCGCTGACGGTCGCCACGGGCGCCCAGGCCGCCGCTCCCGCCGCGGCGGCGCCGGCCGCCGCACCGGACCGGGCCCCGGCGGCCGTGCGGACGGCCGCCCCCGCCGCCGCGCCGTCCGCCGCCCCCTCCGTCTACACGGTCGCCCCCGGCGACTGCCTCTCGACGATCGCCGCCGGGCGCGGCCTCTCCGGCGGCTGGGAGCGGCTGTACGCCGACAACCGTGAGGCCGTCGGCGACGACCCCTCCCTCATCCACCCGGGCCTGCGCCTGACCCTCGGCGGGCAGGGCGCGGCCCCGGCCCCGAAGGCGGCTGAAGCGCCCGCCGAGGAGACCTCGACCGGTACTCCGGCGGCCGATGAGGGCGGGTCCGGCTCCGCCGCCTCCGACGGCGCCGCCGCGGCGCAGGGCGCGTCCCGCCCCGCCGGCGGTACGCCGCTGAAGGGCTCCGCCGCCCCGTCCCGCGGAATGAAGCAGTCCGCTCCGGCCGCCCAGTCCGCCCCCGCGAGCGCCGCCGGGTTCGTCGCCCCCGTCGCCGGCGGCGTCTCCACCGCGTACCGCACGCCCGGTGCCATGTGGTCCTCCGGCTACCACACCGGCGTCGACTTCATCGCGAGCACCGGCACCACCGTCCGGGCCGTCGGCGCGGGCACCGTCGTTTCCGCAGGCTGGGGAGGCGCGTACGGCAACCAGGTCGTCATCCGGCACGCCGACGGCAAGTACTCCCAGTACGGCCACCTGTCCCAGCTGAACGTCTCGACGGGCCAGACCGTCACCGCCGGCCAGTCCATCGGGCTCTCCGGCGCCACCGGCAACGTGACCGGCCCGCACCTCCACTTCGAGATCCGCACGGGCCCGTCCTACGGCTCCGACATCGACCCGCTGGCCTACCTCCGCTCGAAGGGCGTCAGCGTCTGAGGCCGTCCGGCGGCGGAGCGCCGCCGCGCGTGGGGCCGGGACCCGAGGGGGGTCCCGGCCCCGCTTGTACTTATTCCTTATCCCCCGGGTGGTATAGATCACGGTCCGTCAACCCCTCATTACGTTGGCGTAGGTTGGCGGCGGGGGTGAAGGATGGGTTCCCGTGGCAGCGACGAAGACGACACTCAAGACCATCGGCTCGTACGCGGCGATCGGGGACAGCTTCACCGAAGGCGTGGGGGACCCGGGACCCGGGGATTCCTATCTCGGCTGGGCGGACCGGTTCGCCGTACTCCTGGGAGATCAGCGCGACGAGCACGACTTCCGATACGCGAACCTCGCGGTACGGGGCAAGGTGCTCGACCAGATCGTGGAGGAGCAGGTCCCGCGGGCCAAGGAACTCGCCCCCGACCTGGTGTCCTTCTGTGCGGGCGGCAACGACATCATCCGGCCCGGCAGCGACCCCGACGACGTGGCCGAGCGCTTCGAGGCGGCCGTGGCCGACCTCACGGCCTCCGTCGGCCTCGTGATGATCACCACCGGGTTCGACACCCGGGGCGTCCCCGTCCTCAAGCACCTGCGGGGCAAGATCGCGACGTACAACGTCCACGTGCGGGCCATCGCGGACCGCTACGGCTGCCCGGTCCTGGACCTCTGGTCGCTGAAGACCGTCCAGGACCGCCGCGCCTGGGACGGCGACCGCCTCCACCTCTCGCCCGAGGGCCACACCCGCGTCGCGCTGCGCGCCGCGCAGGTCCTCGGCTACGAGGTGCCGGCCGACCCCGACCAGCCCTGGCCGCCGGCCGCGCCCCGCGGCTCCGTGGACGTCACCCGCGACAACATCCAGTGGGCGCGCGAGCACCTCGTGCCCTGGATCGGGCGGCGGCTGCGCGGGGAGTCCTCCGGCGACCACGTCGAGGCCAAGCGCCCGGACCTGCTCCCGCTGTAGGCCGTACGGCCGGGCCCGGCGCCGTGCCGGGCCCGGCCGCCGGGGCGTGCCGCCAGCCGTGCGGGGCCCCGCGCCGGCCCGGCGCGGACCGGGCGCGGACCGGGCGCGGACCGGCGGGACCCGGCGGGGCGGAATCCTCGGAAGCCGGTGCGCGTTGGGATGGTCGTGGGCGTACCCCGCCCCACCCCACCCGCACTACCCAGGAGGCGCCTTGACCGGCTCCCTTCCCCTGCGTCCCCGGCTGCGCGCCCTGCGGCCCGAAGCCTTCGGCGCGGACGCGTCCGGCGCGCGGCTGGAGCGCATCCTGCGCTCGCCGAACTTCGCCGACGGCGTCTTCCAGAACCCGGTGGGGGCCAGGACCAGGCCTTCCGGCTCGATGCTGGAATTCGCCAAGATCTACTTCCACAAGGAGCAGCGGATCCGGCGCAACCCCGGCGCACCGATCCCCGTCTACCCCACCACCCTCGCCGAGCTGGCCAAACCGCCGGCGAGCGGACTGCGCCTGACCTGGATGGGGCACTCCAGCGTGCTCGCCGAGATCGACGGCCGCCGCGTGCTCTTCGACCCCGTCTGGGGCGAGCGCTGCTCCCCCTTCCCCTTCGCCGGCCCCAAGCGCCTGCACCCCGTACCGGTGCCGCTGGCCTCCCTGGGCCCGGTCGACGTGGTGGTCATCTCCCACGACCACTACGACCACCTGGACCTGCCCACCATCAAGGCCCTGGCCGGCACGGACACGGTCTTCGCCGTCCCGCTCGGCGTCGGCGCGCACCTGGAGCGCTGGGGCGTCGCCCCGGGCCGGCTGCGCGAACTGGACTGGAACGAGTCCGCCGAGGTCGCCGGGCTCACCCTGACGGCCACCCCGGCCCGCCACTTCTGCGGGCGCGGCCTGCGCAACCAGCAGTCCACCCTGTGGGCCTCCTGGGTGGTCGCGGGCCAGCGGCACCGGATCTTCCACAGCGGGGACACCGGCTACTTCCCCGGCTTCAAGGAGATCGGCGCCGAGCACGGCCCCTTCGACGCCACGATGATCCAGATCGGGGCGTACTCGGAGTACTGGCCCGACATCCACATGACCCCCGAGGAGGGCATGCGGGCCCACCTCGACCTCCAGGGCGGCGCCCCGGCCGGCACCATGCTGCCCATCCACTGGGGCACCTTCAACCTGGCCCCGCACCCGTGGGACGAGCCCGGCGAGGGCACGGTCGCCGCGGCCACCGCCGCCGGCGCGGCCGTCGCCCTCCCGATCCCGGGCCAGCCCTTCGAACCCGCCGCCCCTGACGCCCCGTCCGCCCCCTGGTGGCGCCCCTTCATCGCGGGCACCACGCCCCCCGCCGGCCTCCCCGCCCCCGCCGCGACGGGCGCGGCCGCACCGGCCCCCGCCCCGTCCGCCGGGATCGGCGAGCCGGAGGCCGTGGGTTCCTGAACCCGCGGCGGTCCCCCGAGCCGTGGAGCGCGCACGCCCCGAGCCGTACGGGCGTGCGCGCTCCCGGCGCATTCGGGCTGTCGTACGAGCGCTCCGTCGGGAGCTTGAAGCAGCGCGGTGAAGTTCCCCAACTGGGCAACGGCCGCGGGAGCGTGCGGTCTAGCGTGGGTATCCGGTGATCAACACCGGGCCCCGGAACTGGAACCGGGGGCCGGACCCACGTACCGAGGACGCCGATGTCCGGACTCCGCACCGCCCGCCACGCCCCGTCGAGACACGCCGCCACGGGTTCCGGCCGGCAGATAAGCCCCCAGCCGGTCCGCGCCGCCGTGCTGCCCACGCTCGCCGCCGGGCTCAGCGGCGCCGCCGCCGTGATCTTCACCCTGCAGCTCGGCGGGGGCGCCGGGGAGCGGGACGCGCGGCTGTGGCCGGTGCTCGCCGGCTGCGCCCTGCTGGCCGTCGGCGCCCTCGCCGCGGCCCTGCTGGGGGCCCAGCGCACGGCCAAGGCCGTCCGGGACCGGTGCGAGGCGCTGCGCCGCTCCAGCATGCGCGGCCGCCAGGAACTGCGCACGGCCGCCGAGCGGCTGGAGCGCGGGGAACGGCCCGGACGCCTCCTGCGGTCCGGACGCGGCGACCCGCCGGCCGGGGCCCGTCCGGCCGGGGCGGACGGGTTCTGGCTGCTCGCCCAGGAGCTGCGCGGTGCCCGCGAGCAGGCGCACGAGACCCTCGTACGGCTGGCCGCCCCGGCCGCGCCCAGCGACAGCGACCGCAAGGTGGAGGTCTTCGTCAACCTCGCGCGTCGGCTTCAGTCGCTGGTGCACCGCGAGATCTCGCTCCTCGACGAGCTGGAGGACACGGTCGAGGACCCCGACCTGCTCAAGCAGCTCTTCCACGTCGACCACCTCGCCACCCGGATCCGCCGGCACGCCGAGAACCTCGCCGTGCTCGGCGGGGCCGCCTCCCGGCGCCAGTGGACGCGGCCCATCGACCTGAGCGAGGTGCTGCGGTCCTCCGTCGCCGAGGTGGAGCAGTACACCCGGGTCAAGGTGGTCCCCCCGGCGGGCGGCACCGTACGCGGGCACGCCGTCGCCGACGTGGTGCACCTGCTCGCCGAACTCGTCGAGAACGCGACGGTGTTCTCCGCCCCCGACACCGACGTGGTGGTGCGGGCCGAGCGGGTCACCGCCGGGATCGCGGTCGAGGTGGAGGACCGCGGGCTGGGCATGCCGCCGCAGGAGCAGAACCGGATGAACACCCTGCTGGGCGACCCCGACCAGGTCAGCGTCCGGCACCTGCTGGCGGACGGCCGGATCGGCCTGTTCGTGGTCTCCGCGCTGGCCCGGCGGCACGGGATCGCCGTCGAGCTGAAGTCGAACATCTACGGCGGGGTGCTCGCCGTCCTGGTGCTGCCCCAGGGCCTGCTGGGCGCGGAGGCCCCGGGCGCCGCCGACGCCCTGGGCGGCTCCCGCACCACCTCCTGGGGCACCGCCGAGACCGCCCCGCCCCTCGAACCGGCCCGCGTGCCCGCCCCCGCGTCCCCGCCCGCGCCGGGGCCCGCCCCCGCCGGGGGAGCCGGCCGCACCCTGGACCTCGGCCTGGTGCCGGCCTCCCCGGAGGGGTTCACCGCCCCGCACGCCCCGGCCGGCGGCGGCCCCGGGCCGCTGCGGGCCCGGGAGCCGCAGGCCCGCGACGCGGCAGGGCACCCCGAGCCCCTGCCCCGCCGGGTGCCCGCCGCCCGGGCCGACCGGGACGACCGGCCGCCGCTTCCCCGGCGGCTGGCCCAGACGCACCTCGCGCCGCAGCTGCGGGAGGCCCCCGCCCCCCGCACGCCGGAGGCGGACTCGGAACAGCCCGTGCACGACCCCGGCCTGATGGCGGCCTTCCAGCGGGGCTTCGGCCTCGCCCAGACCTCCGAGCAGCAGACATGACCCCCCACGTGAACCTCCGCGTGAACCCCCGCACGAACCCCAGCAAGGAGCACACCCCCATGGCCGGCGAAGTGGCGACGCAGACGAAGACAGGCAGCCTCTCGGACCTCGACTGGCTGCTCGGCGGACTGGTCCAGCGCGTGCCGTACACGCGCGCCGCGGTGCTGCTGACCAACGACGGGCTCGTCACCTGCGTGCACGGCCTGGACTCCGACAGCGCCGACCACATGGCCGCGCTCGCCTCCGGCCTGTACTCCCTCGGCCGCAGCGCGGGCGCCCGCTTCGGCGACGGCGCCGAGGTCCGCCAGGTCGTCGTCGAGCTCGACACCGCCCTCGTCTTCGTCTCCGCCGCCGGCTCGGGCACCTGTCTGGCCGTCCTCGCGGACCGCGAGGCGGACGCGGGCGTCCTCGGCTACGAGATGGCGATGCTGGTCAAGAGCGTCCGGCCGTACCTGGCGGCCCCGCCGCGCCGCCCCGTCGGCGCCGCCCGCGACGCCGACGCCGGGCGATGAGGGTACGGGCCGGGGGGGCTCACGGAACACCGGCCGGGGCGATGCGCGACACGCCCTGGCTCGACGACTCGGCCGGCCGCGTCATGCGCCCGTACACGGCCAGCGGCGGCCGCACCCGGGCCGCCGTCGCCCTCGACCTGCTGTCCCTGGTGAGCGCCACCGGGGTCCGGCCGAGGGTCCCGCTCGGGGCCGAGCACGTCCTCGCCCTGCGCAGCTGCGCGGCCGCGCCCGCGGTGACGGTCGCCGAGGTGGCCGGGCACCTGCGGCTCCCGGCGGTGGTGGTCAAGGTGCTGCTGTCCGACCTCATGGAACACGGGGCCGTGACGGCGCTGGCACCGAGGTTCCCGGGCGGCGGCGGCTCCTTCGCCGCCGACGACCAGACCCTCCTGAGGGCGGTGCTCGATGGCCTGCGCCGCCGGCTCTGAGGCCCCGGCCCTGCCCGCGACCCTGAAGATCCTGGTCGCGGGCGGGTTCGGGGCGGGGAAGACCACCTTCGTGGGCGCGGTCAGCGAGATCGCGCCGCTGTGCACGGAGGAACTGCTGAGCGGGATCGGCGAGGCCGCCGACCCGCTCGAAGGGGTGGAGGCCAAGACCGCGACCACCGTGGCCCTGGACTTCGGCCGGCTCACCCTCGACGACCGGCACGTGCTCTACCTGTTCGGCACGCCCGGCCAGCAGCGCTTCTGGTTCCTGTGGGAGGAGCTCTGCGCGGGCGCGCTCGGCGCGGTGGTCCTCGCGGACACCCGCCGGCTCGCCGACTGCTTCCCCGCCGTGGACTTCTTCGAGCGGCGCGGCATCGGCTTCGTCGTCGCCGTCAACGAGTTCGACGGCGGCCACCGCTACACCGCCGAGGAGGTCCGCGCGGCGGTGGGGCTCGGCCCGGAGGTGCCCGTCGTCCACTGCGACGCGCGCCTGACGGGCTCCGGCACGGGGACGCTGGCCGCCCTCGTCCACCACCTGCTGTCCACGGCCCGGCGCACCGCCGCCGGGCCGCCGGGACGGTACGCACACCACTTCCGACCGGGGGAACCGCCATGAACCGCTACGAGACGACCGGACACCTCCTGCTCACCCCCGTGGACCGGGAGGCGCCCGCACGGGCCGTCCGGCTGCGCGAGATGGGCCTGGGGGAGCGGGTGGACGCCGAACTCGACGCCTTCGCCCGCCGGTTCGCGCAGACCCTCGACGCCCCGTACGCGGGGGTCAACTTCGTAGGCGAGGACCGCCAGTTCTTCGCCGGACTGCACCACGGGCCGGACGCCCCGGCGAGCGGCTACCCGGCGCGGGTGCTGCCCCGCGACCACGGCTACTGCCCGCACGTGGTGGTGCGCCGCCGGGCCCTGGTCCTGGAGGACGTACGGGACTTCGCGCGCTTCGCGGGCAACGCCGTCGTGGACGGGAGCGGGGTCCGCTCCTACCTCGGGGCGCCGCTCACCGACCGCGGGGGCGTCGTCCTCGGCACGGTGTGCGCGGTGGACACGGTGCCCCGGCGGTGGGGGCCGGCGGGCCTGACGACGGCGAAGGCGCTCGCGGCCGAACTCGCCGACCTGCTCCAGGAACGGGCCGTCAGCGCAGGAAGGCCGTGATCCGGCGCCGGAGGGAGGCGGCGTCCAGGCCGTGGGCGGAGGTGTGCTCCGCGATCGTCCCGAACCGGCGGAGCTCGGCGCGCCCCACCCCGAGCGGCAGCACCCGGTGCGGGACGTCGATCAGCGCCTGCCCGGCCGCCGCCGAGGAGGTCCCGGCCAGGTAGGGCTCGACCAGCACCACGTCGGCCGTGGCCCGCCCCACGGCGGCGCGCAGGGCGTCGTCGTCGAAGGGGCGCACCGTGGCGGCGTACAGGACGGTGACGTCGAGCCCCTCGGTCGCGTCGAGGACCCCGTCCAGCATCGGTCCGACGGCGAGCACCACGCCCGCGCGGCCCTCGCGCACGGTCCGGAACCGCAGGTCCCCGCCCAGGGCCAGCGGGGCGGCGTTCGACATCTGGGAGAGCCGGACGTAGACCCGGTCGTCCCCGGCGGCGTAGGCGTGGCGCAGCAGCGCCTCCGCCTCGTCGGGGTGGCCCGGCACGTGCACGGTCCAGCCGTCGAGGGTGTCCAGCAGGGCCACGTCACCGGGGGCCATGTGGGTGTACCCGCCGGCCGGCCAGTCGTAGCTGGCGCTGGAGCTGACCAGGACCCCGCCCGTGTCCTGGTGCCCGAAGTCCAGCTTGACCTGCTCGAACGGGCGCTCCACGAGGAAGCTGGCGAAGGTGTGGACCACCGGCCGCAGCCCGGTGAGGGCCAGGCCGCCGCCCACGCCGATGAGCAGCTGCTCGCGGATCCCGACGTTGATCACGCGATCGGGGTGGCGCCGCTGGGCGGGCCGGAACCCGTCCATGGTGATCTCCGCGAGGACGAGGGCCAGCCGCGGGTCCTCGTCGAGGAGCCGGGAGGTGACCGAGATGAACCGCTCGCGCATGGTGTCCGCGGTGGTTGCGGTGGCGGTGTCCGTGGTGGTGACGGTGTCCGTGGTGTTCACGGGGTTCCCCCTCAGTACTTCTTCTCGACGCGGGCGACGACGGCGTGCGGCCGGCCCGGATGCGGTGCGGTGAAGGCGGCGTACAGCGCCGCGTGGTCGCGTCCGTCGACGGTGGCGGTGCTCCAGCCGGCGGCCTCGAAGCGGGAGGCGATCCCGCCGGGCCAGCCGTGCGTGGCGGAGCCGTTGTCGACGACCACGGTGTGCAGGGCGTCCAGCCCGGCCGGGCCGGCGTAGGCGATGGCCTCGTGGTTGCTGCCCTCGTCGAGTTCCGCGTCCCCGATCAGCACCCAGACGGCCGGGTCGTCCAGCCCCTGGGCCCGCAGCCCGAGCGCGCTGCCGACGGCGAGCGGCAGGCCGTGCCCGAGGGAGCCGCTGGCGATCTCCACGCCCGGGACCAGCACGCGGTCGGGGTGGTGCCCGAGGGGGGAGTCGAAGGTGCCGAAGCCGGGCAGCCAGTCGACGGGGAGGAAGCCCTTGGCGGCGAGCACGGCGTAGTAGGCCATCGGCCCGTGTCCCTTGGAGAGCAGGAACCGGTCCCGGCCGGGGTCCTCGGCGGTCTCGGGCGAGACCCGCAGCACCCGGTCGTAGAGCACCCACAGCACGTCCAGGGTGGAGGTGGCGGCGGGCCCGTGCTTCTCGTCCCCGGTCATGAGGGCCATCAGGCGGCCCAGGTCCTCGTGGCGGAAGCGGGCGTCCGCGGTTGCGTGTGTCATGCAAGAACCATGCGACCTCAAGCGGACTTGAGGTCAAGTGTCCGCCGTCCGGTCCGTCAAGTGGCCGGGATCCGTACGCCCCGTAAAAGGTGCGCGCGACCACCCGTGGAAGTGCGGTATGGTTCTCATGCCGGTTCAGCCGGGGGAAACCCCAGGTCAGCGGCATCGGGACGTGGCGCAGCTTGGTAGCGCACTTGACTGGGGGTCAAGGGGTCGCAGGTTCAAATCCTGTCGTCCCGACTGTGCGGAAACGCAGGTCGGAGGCCGTTCTCTCTATGTGAGAGGACGGCCTTTCGCGTACCCGGGGGCTCTCTCCGCCCCGTAGCTCCGATAGCATGTTCGGCCTAACAATGATCACGTCGAAACATGAACATCGGCTGAAAAATTGATATCTGCGGTATCGCGAGTGTTTTCCGGAAATGACGATGGAATCGAGCCCCCCGTGTGGCGCCGGCCCCGGGTCGTGCTGTGGGCTGCCGCGAGCGTGGTGGGCCTGGGATTCATGATCGGTCTGGAGATCGTCTCGCGGCATTACGGTACGCCGGGTCCGATCACCACCCAGGCGCGCGAAGTGATCTTCCCCCCGAAGTCGGGGACGGTGCTCTACGCCGCCATGACGCTGATGCTCGTGGTCCTCACCTGGCGGCAGCGGTTCATCGCCGTCGGCGCCGCGGTCGGCATCGACCTGGTCTTCTGGCTCGTGCGGTGGCTGGCCGACGCCCCCATGATGTTCGGCAACGGCGCGCTGATCGTCACGCTGGCCTGCGCCGTCATCGCCGTCACGCGCCGCACCGGCCGGGAGCGCGTCCTGCTGCTCAAGGGCGTCGGGCTGGCCCTGCTGCTGGTGGCCGGCCGCAAGACCGGCTACACCTGGCTGGACATCACCGCGACCACCCGCCCGATGGTGCTCGACCAGTACGTGGCCACCGCCGACCACGCGCTCGGCAACCCGTCGTGGGTGGCCGGGCAGATCGTGCGGGCCACCGGCCCCGTCGGCGCGCACGTCCTGGAGTGGGTCTACATCCAGCTCGCGGTGGGCGCGGTCGTCGTCGCCCTCTACCAGCTGCGCCGGGTGGCGGTCGAGCGCCGCTTCCCGACGCACCACCTGGTGCGCAGCTTCCTCGTGATCGGGCTGCTCGGACCGGCCATCTACATGATCTTCCCGGTGGTCGGCCCGATCTTCGCCTACGGCGCGGACGGCGGCCGGTGGGCCCTGGCCGACCTCTGGCCGAACACGCCCCCGCCACTGGGAACCCCGCAGGCGATGCTCTTCGACGGGGTCACCCCGCGCAACTGCATGCCGAGCCTGCACACGGCGTGGGCCACCGCGATCTTCATCCATTCCCGGAAGGGCCCCCGGGCCCTGCGTTTCCTCGGTGTGTTCTGGCTGGTCGCCACCCTGGGGGCGACGCTGGGATTCGGCTACCACTACGGCGCCGACATCCTCGGCGGCGTGGTGTTCACCGCCGCGATCGAAATGGCGCTGCGCGCCTTCGACCGGGGCTGGGACCGGCGGGGGGTCCTGGTGGCCGGCTACGGCGCCGTGGTCTTCACGGCGCTGCTGCTCTCCTACCGCTTCCTGCCCCAGCAGCTGGCCGCGCTCCCGTGGCTGTGCGGACCGCTGCTCGTGCTGGCGACGGCCTCGGTGGTCTACGCCTCCGTGCGGACCGTCCGGCTCTGGGACCGCGAGGCCCCGGCCGTGTCCGTGCCTGCGCCGCGCCGCGAGACGCAGCCCGAGCTGGTCTGAGCGGCGGGCCCGTCCTCGTCGGGCTCCGGCGGCCGGTCCGTCAGCAGGCCCGTCCGCAGGCTCGTGAGGGTGCGGGTGAGCAGCCGGGACACGTGCATCTGCGAGATGCCGAGCCGTTCGCCGATCTGCGACTGGGTGAGCTCCTGGCCGAAGCGCAGGGACAGGATCTCCCGGTCCCGCTCGGGGAGCTCCGCCAGCAGCGGCTTGAGGGACTCCAGGCACTCGATGCGCTCGTAGACCGGCTCCTCCTCGCCCAGCGGGCGCTGGGCCGTGCCCGAATCGGAGTCGTCCTGCGCCGGCGCGTCCAGCGAACGCGAGGCGTACACCTGGGCGGCCCGGCGGCCCTCGGCCAGCTCGTCCTCCGTCACCCCCAGCCGGTCGGCCAGCTCGGTGTCGGTGGCGCCGCGCCCCAGGTCCTGCTCCAGCTCGTCCGAGGCCTTGGCCAGGTTCAGCCGGAGCTCCTGGAGCCGGCGGGGGACCTTCACGGCCCAGCTGGTGTCGCGGAAGAAGCGCTTGATCTCACCGGTGACGGTGGGCAGCGCGAAGGTGGTGAACTCGACCCCGCGGTTGACGTCGTACCGGTTGATGGCCTTGATCAGGCCGATCGTGCCGACCTGGACGATGTCCTCGAAGGGCTCGCTGCGGCCGCGGAAGCGGCGGGCGGCGTACTTGACCAGGCTGAGGTTCAGCTCGACGAGGGTGTTGCGCACGTAGGAGTACTCGGGCGTGCCCTCCTCCAGTGAGTCCAGCCGGTGGAACAGGGCCCGCGAGAGGGTCCGGGCGTCGGCGGTGCTGGCCTTGAGCGGCTCGGCCAGGAGGTCGGCCACGGGCCGCCCCAGGGGAATCGCGTGGGTGGTGCGGGTGCTGGTCTGCTGGATTCGGATCATGGAACGGACCTCCGGCCCGTGGGGGTGTACGACTGTTTCATACCCGTTCCGGCCGGTAATGACCCTTTTGTTCATTCGGTCGCGTCAGGTCACCCGCACCACCACCAGGCTCGTGTCGTCGTCCGTGTCCCCGAGGACCGCGGCCATCAGCCGGTCCGCGAGCTCCTCCGCCGGGCCGGGCCGCAGCCGCTCCGTCGCCGCGCGCAGCGTCTCCAGGCTCTCGTCCAGCCCCACGTGCCGGCGCTCGACGAACCCGTCCGTGTACAGCAGCAGGGTGTCCCCGGAACGCAGCTCCGTGAACGTCTCCCCGTACCCGGCCCCCGGCAGCGCGCCGAGCAGGATGTTCTCCGCGCCCTCCAGGAACCGCGCCCGCCCGCCGCGCAGCAGCAGCACCGGCGGATGCCCGGCCCCCGCCCAGAACAGCGAGCGGTCGGCGGGGTCGAACAGGGCGCACACGGCCGTCGCCGTGGGCTGCCCGGGCGTGCGCAGGGCCACCTCGTTCAGCCACTCCATCAGCCGGCCGGGGGAGTTCCCCGTGAAGGCCAGACCGTGCAGCGCCCCGCGCAGGGCGATCATGGCGGTGGCCGACCCGATCCCGTGCCCGGCGATGTCCCCCACCGTGACCAGCACCTTCCCGTCGGGCAGGGACTGGACGTCGTACCAGTCGCCGCCCACCCGGTACTCGGCGGCGGCCGGCCGGTAGCGGGCCGCCACCCGCAGCCCCGGCGGGGTCTCCAGGGCCGGGGCCTCCGGGACGATGGCGTGCTGGAGCCCCAGCACCAGGTGGTCGCGCAGCTCCGCCTCGGTCCGCGCGGCGGACAGCTGGTCGTAGGTGGCGGTGAGCGCGACCTCCGTGTGGTGCTGCGAGGAGACGTCCTGGAACACGCCGACGATCCCGGTCAGCGCGCTGCCGGTGAGCACCGGCTCGGCCGCCACGCGGACCCGGCGCACCCCGCCGCCGGGCCGCACCACCCGCACCAGCACCTGACCGCCCTCGTGCCGGTCGGTGAGGGTAGCCAGCAGGCCGTCCAGCCGCCCCGCGTCCTCCCGGTGCAGCCGCGCGCCCAGCGCCCGCAGCGGCACCGCCGGTTCCTCGGGGTGCAGCCCGAACACCGGGTACGCGTGCGCGCTCCACACGGTGCTCCCGGCGACGAGGTCCTCCTCGAAGACCGCCAGCTGGTCCGGCCGCGCGAGCGCCCGGGTCACCGGCGGGCCGCGCCGGTCGTCCGCCCGCCACATCACCGCGGTGCGCCCGCCGCCCAGCGGCAGCACCCGGACCTCGGCCATCGCGGGCCCGGCCGCCCCCGCCCGCGCGGGCGGGGCGTTCGAGGGGGCGGCCGGCAGGGCGGGGACGTACTGCGGCGCGCCGGTGGCGTTCGCCCGCGCGAGCAGCCCGAGCAGCTCCTCGTACACGGCGGGGAAGAGCTGTGCGACGGGCCGCCCGGCCGGTGCCGGGAGGGGGCCGAGGACGCGCAGCGCGGCCGGGTTGAGGTAGTCCACGGTGTGGGTCCGCCCGAACCCGTACCCCTCCTCCTCGCCCGCCGGAACCGCCACGCTGACGAGCATCGCGGGCAGCACCAGCTCGGCCAGGACGGCGGTGAGCCGGGGCGCGGCGGCCGCGTCGGAGCCGCCGTGGTCCAGCGCCTGCCCGGCCGGACGGCACAGGGCCGCGACGGTGGCGCGCACGGCGCCGTCCAGGGCCCGGGCGGCGGGCCAGACGACCAGGGCGAGCCCCGCGCTCCGCCCGGCCCGGTCCAGGGGGACCAGCCCCCGGGCCGCCTCGGCGTGCGGACCGGGCAGCCGGCCCTCCGCCCCCGGCCCGTCGGGGAACCACGCGGGCAGGCCCACCGTGAGCACGCGGTGCAGCGGCCCGTCGGTCTCGGGGGGCACCCAGCGCCAGTGCCCGGCCTCCAGCGGGGTGGCCCCGGCGTGTCCGGCCAGTTCCAGGCAGTCGGTCTCCGTACGCCGCCACAGGTAGACGGATTCGACGCCGAGCCGCCGCAGCCCGCCCTCCAGCAGCGCCGCCGCGGCGGCCCCGGCCGTGTCGGAGGCCAGCACGGCGGTGGTCCCGCGCCGGATCCGGCGGGTCTCCGGCGTCGGCGCCGCGCCGGGGGCCTGCCCCGGGACCGGCTCACGGGCGACGTCCGGACCGGCGGCCGCGTTGACGACGTCCGCCGCGAGGTCGGCCGCGCTCAGCCCGGTCGACACGGCCAGCCGCAGCAGGTGGTCGGCCGCCTCGGCGGGGGACAGGGACAGCTGGGCCATCAGCACCCCGCAGGCGAGGTCCAGGAGGCTGCGCCGGGCCCGGTCGGCGTGCAGGGCCGCCACCTCGGCCGTCAGATCCGCGACGGCCGAGGGGAGTCCGGTCTCGGACAGGCCCATCACGCCTCCTCAGCGGGGTGCCAGCCAGGTGCGCAGGGCCGTGAGCAGCCGGTCGGGGGCCACGGGCTTGACCACGTAGTCGGACGCCCCGGCGGCCAGGGCCTCGGTCCGGTCGCCCGGCATCGCCTTCGCGGTCACCACCACCACGGGCAGCTCCGCGTGCCCGGGCATGGCCCGGATGGCCCGGGTGGTCGCGTAGCCGTCGAGGCCGGCCATCATCAGGTCCATCACGACCAGCCCGACCTCCGGGTGCGCGGCCAGCAGCCTGATCCCGGCCTCCCCGTTGTCGGCGCTCAGCACCTGCATGCCGGCCGACTTGAGGACCTCGGTGAGGGCGTAGACGTTGCGGGGGTCGTCGTCGACGAGGAGCACCGTCCGGTCCCGCAGGCCCTCGTCGTCCACCGGCGCCGCGAGGCCGGCCGCCGGCGTGCCCTCGTCCTGCTTCCCGCCGGCCCCGTCCGCGGCCTCCCCGTCCGGTGCGCGTCCGTCGTGTTCCGGCAGGTAGAGGGTGAAGCGGCTGCCCTGGCCGGCCGTGCTCTCGGCGGTGATGGTCCCGCCGAGGAGCCTGGAGACCTCACGGCTGATGGACAGGCCCAGCCCGGTGCCGCCGTACGCCCGGTCCGCGCCGCTGTCGCCCTGCTGGAAGGCGTCGAACACGGACTCCAGCTGCTCGGCGGGGATGCCGATCCCGGTGTCGACGACCTGGAAGGCGAGGACGGGGCCGGTCCCGCGCAGGGGGTCGGGCACCTCGTGCGGGGCGGCGGGCCGCACGCGCAGGGAGACCCCGCCGGTCCGGGTGAACTTCAGGGCGTTCGAGACCAGGTTGCGCAGCACCTGGCGCAGCCGCCCCTCGTCGGTGACCAGCCCCTCGCCCGCCGACGGGGCGCCGCTGACGGTGAACTCCAGCCCGCGCTCGTCCGCGACGGGCCGGAAGGTGACGTCCACGTAGTCCAGGACCCGCTGGAGGGCGACCGGTTCCGGGTGCACGTCCATCCGTCCGGCCTCGACCTTCGACAGGTCGAGGATGTCGTTGATCAGCTGGAGCAGGTCCGAGCCGGCCGAGTGGATGACCGCCGCGTAGTCCGCCTGCTTCTCCGTCAGATTGCCCTCCGGGTTCTGGGCGAGGAGCTGGGCGAGGATCAGCAGGCTGTTGAGCGGGGTGCGCAGCTCGTGGCTCATGTTGGCCAGGAACTCCGACTTGTAGAGGGAGGCCCGGGCCAGCTCCCGGGCGCGCTCCTCCAGTTCCTGGCGGGCCTGCTCGATCTGGTGGTTCTTCCGCTCGATGTCCCGGTTGCGGTCGGCCAGCAGGGCCGCCTTGTCCTGGAGTTCGGCGTTGCTGCGCTGCAGTTCGCGCTGGCGGGCCTGGAGTTCGCCCGACCGGGCGCTCAGCTCGGCCGTCAGCCGCTGGGAGCGCTCCAGCAGCTCGTCGGTCCGGGCGTTGGCGGTCAGGGAGCTGACGTTGACCCCCAGGAGCTCGGTGAACTGCTCCAGGAACGCCCGGTGCAGGGGGGCGAGGGGGCGCAGGGACGCGAACTCCAGAGCGCCGAGCACCTGCCCCTCGAAGACGATGGGCAGCACGATCAGGGCGGACGGGTCGGCCGAACCCGTTCCGGTGACGACCGGCGCGTACCCGGGCGGCAGGTCCTCCACGACGAGGATCCGGTGGTCGGCGGCCGCCTGGCCGACCGGGGAGCGGCCCGGGCGGAAGCGGCGCGGGCCGGACGCCGGGTCGTCGGGCAGCCCGTACGAGGCGATCGCCACCAGCTCCGCCCCGCCGGTCCCCTCGGCGCCCTCGGGACCGTCCTGGGACAGGAAGAAGCAGCCGTACTGCGCGTGGACCAGCGGCGGCACCTCCCGCATGACCAGCCGGGCCACCGTGGTGAGGTCGCGCCGGCCCTGGATCCCGCCGGAGATCCGCGCGAGGTGGGTCTTGAGCCAGTCCTGCTCCTCGTTGGCCCGGGTGGTGGCGCGCAGCGACTCCACCATGGCGTTGATGTTGTCCTTGAGCTCCCCGACCTCGCCGGGCGCCTCGACGGCGACGGTACGGGTCAGGTCCCCGCGGGCCACGGCGCCGGTGACCTCGGCGATGGCCCGCACCTGCCCGGTCAGGTTGGCCGCGAGCTCGTTGACGTTCTCGGTCAGCCGGCGCCAGGTGCCCGAGACGTCCGCGACCTCGGCCTGGCCGCCGAGCCGCCCCTCGCTGCCGACCTCGCGCGCCACCCGGGTCACCTCGGCGGCGAACGAGCCCAGCTGGTCGACCATCGTGTTGATCGTCGTCTTCAGCTCCAGGATCTCGCCGCGGGCGTCCACGTCGATCTTGCGGGTGAGGTCGCCCTCGGCGACGGCCGTGGTGACCTGGGCGATGTTGCGGACCTGGTTCGTCAGGTTGTCCGCCATCGAGTTCACGTTGTTGGTCAGGTCCATCCAGGTGCCCGACACCCCGTGGACGGTGGCCTGGCCGCCCAGCTTCCCGTCCGTGCCGACCTCGCGGGCCACCCGGGTGACCTCCTCCGCGAAGGAGGACAGCCGCTCGACCATCGTGTTGATGGTCTCCTTCAGCTCCAGGATCTCCCCGCGCGCGTCGACCCTGATCTTCTGGGTCAGGTCGCCCCGGGCCACCGCCGTGGCCACCTGGGAGATGTTGCGCACCTGCGAGGTCAGGTTGTCGGCCATGCTGTTGACGCCGTCGGTGAGCTCGCGCCAGACCCCGCCGACCGGCGGCGGCACCCGGGCCTGCCCGCCGAGCCGCCCCTGCCCGCCGACCTCCTGGGCCACCCGGGTGACCTCGGTGGTCACCAGCGACAGCTGCGCGACCATGCCGTTGAAGACGGCCGCGATGTTCCCGGGCAGTCCGCCGGCGTCCTCCGGAAGCCGGATGTCCAGATTTCCCTCGCGGACCGCCGTCAGGCCCGCCAGCAGCTGCTCCAGCGTTCTGTCTGTGTCGTCCATGACCAGCCCTGAAGAGGAACCATCGCCTCCACTGTGACACGGGCGGGCCCCGCAGGGACGTCTGCCTACACCGACGCGGTGGCGTCGGCGAGGGCGTCGACCACCTCGGTGAGGCGGCCGTGCCGGTTCAGCACGGCGCGCTGGCGGGCGGCTCCGCTGCCCTCGCGGCGCAGCCGCCGCAGCAGGTCCTCCACCAGGGCCAGGTCCCCGCTGGCCTCCAGCCCGGGGGCCGCGCGGGCCAGCATGCGCTCCACGAGCGTGCCGGCGGGCAGCCGCCCGCCGGTGGCGGGGTCGAGTCCCCAGCCGTCCAGCCCGTCGGCGGCGGCGAGTTCGTGCGCGGCGCGCAGCCGCCGGTCGGACACCTCCGGGGGCGGCCGGTCGTCCTCGGCCTCCAGGAGCAGGGCCTGCGCGAGACCGCGGAGCAGGGCGGCGACGAGGACCACCGTGTCGAGGTCGGCGTTGGCGTCGGCGACGCGGACCTCCAGGGTGGGCACGTGCTCGGAGGGGCGGGCGTACCAGTAGAGCATCCGCCGGTCCAGCAGGATCCGGTCCTCGACGAGGGCGCCCACGTACGCCTCGTACTGCGCTTCGCGCATCACCGGGGCGGGACCCACGGTCGGCCAGCGGGCGAACTGCTTGAAGCGCCAGCTGTCGAAGCCGGTGTCACGGCCCAGGGCGAAGGGGGAGTTGCCGGTCAGGCACTGCAGCACGGGCAGCCAGGGGCGCATCCGGTGCGACAGGCTCAGGGCAGTGGCCCGGTCCATGCTGCCGAGGTGCACGTGGCAGCCGCACACCAGGCCGTCGTAGCGGCCGACGAGCGGGGCGAACGCGCGGGCCATGCGCCGGTAGCGGTCGGAGTCGGTGACGGTCAGCGGCCGGGCGGGAGGGACCGCGGGGGTCCCGGTCGCCACCAGCCGGCACCCGTACTCCCCGGCGGCGGCCACCGCGGTACGCCGCAGCCGCGCCAGCTCGGCCCGCAGCCCGCGGGTGTCGGAGACGGGCCGCGTGCACACCTCCACCTGCGCGTTGTAGAACTCCGACTGGACCTGCTCGCCCAGCTCGACGGCGGCAGCCGCGATCACTTCGGGCGCCCGTTCCGCGGGGCGCCTGCCGGCCGCGTCGACGAGGAGGAACTCCTCCTCCACTCCCATCGTCAGCGTGCGCATCGGGGTCTCCTCCCTCGGGACCCCGCGCCTACCCGCCCGTGGCGCGCCCAGTCCCGCGCACGGGCGTCAGCGGTCGTCGCGCATGCCGTCCAGGTCCTCCTCGCGCAGGTCCCTCATCACGTCGCGCATCGTCGCGTCCTCGCGGCCCCGCTCGTGCGTGACCTCGTCGGGGGTGCGCGGCCGTCCGCCGGTCCTCAGCTGCCCGGGCTCCGGCGACCGCCCGCGGATCCGCCGTCCGTGGCCCCGCTCGGGGGTCCCGTCCCGGCTCCGGCCCTCGTCCCGCTCTCTCTCACCCATGACGCACACTCCTCGGCCCCACCCTCTCGGTGGTTTTCCTCCCCCTTTCGAACCTACCCCCGTGCGTTTGCCGCCACCGCCCCCGGGAAGACGCCGACGTGCCGCCCCGTGGTCTCGAACGCGGGGCGGTCCACACGGGCCGGGAGGCGGCCGGGCGCGGGGCGGCAGACGATGGAGGGGATGCTGGGTTTCCCGCGGGCCGGCCGGGTGTCCGGGCGGCCGGCGGGACGGGCTCGGGCGTGGGGTGCGTGCCGGATGAACGAGGACATCCAGGTCGACGACCTGATCGACAGCGCGGCGCAGGCCGCCGGCGGCTGGCTGGGCTCCCTCCCGGTGGCGCTGGTGGCCACCAGCGCCACCGGGACGATCGTCCGCTGGAACCAGGTCGCCCAGGAACTGCTCGGCTACGCCCCGCCGCAGATGCTCGGCCACAACATCGCCGACCTCCTCCACCCCGGATCCGACCGCAGTCTGGGCCGTTCCCTGTGGGAGACCGCGGCCACCGGGCGGGGGGTGATGGGCACGGTGACCGCCTGGCACCGCGACGGGCACCCCATGGAGCTGGAGATATGGGCCTCACCCGTGGCGGACCGGCAGGGCCACGGCGCCGCGACGGTCCTGGTCTTCGCCGCCGACGCCCCCGCCGCCCGCCGTATCCGGGGCTCCTCGGCGGTCTGGGACGGCCTGTTCGCCCGCTCGCCCGTCGGCATCGCCATCCTCGACACACAGCTGCGGTTCCTGCAGGTCAACGCCGCCCTGGAGGTCATGAACGGGCTGCCGGAGTCCGCCCACGTCGGGCGCCGCCTCGCCGAGATCCTCCCCGCGGTCAACGCCCGCGAGATGGAGGAGGCCATGCTCCAGGTCCTGGAGAGCGGCGAGCCGGTCCTCGACCGCCGGCGCGTCGGGCGCACCCCGGCCGAACCGGAACTCGACCGGGTCTGGTCCTGCTCCTACGTCCGCGTGGAGGACCCCGCCCACATGCCCATCGGGATCATCGCCTCCCTCGTGGACATCACCGAGCAGCGGCGCGACCACGTCGAGGCGGAGGCGGGCCGGCGCCGGCTCGCCCTGCTCAGCGAGGCCAGCATCCGGATGGGCTCCAGCCTGGACCTGGAGCGGACCGCGCAGGAACTCGCCGACCTCGCCGTCCCGCGCCTCGCCGACGCGGTCACCGTCGACGTCCTCGACGCCCTGGCCCGGGGGGACGAGCCCGGCATGGGCCTCACCGGCGGGGCGGCCCTGCGCCGGCTGGGCCGGGCCCCGCTCGGCGGATCGCGGGTGACGGACATCCTCGCCCCCCTCGGCCGCACCCTCTCCTTCCCCGCGACCGCCCCCTACACCCAGGCCCTCGCCGGACGGCAGCCCTTCCTGGTGGCGCACCTCGACGAGCGGACGATCGCCCCCGCCGCCCGGCACACGGCCAGACCGGCGCAGCTCGTCGAGGCGGGGGTCCACTCCCTCGTCATGGCCCCGCTGGTGGCCCGGGACCGGGTCCTCGGCGTGGCCGGCTTCTACCGCACCCGCCCGATCGGCCCCTTCGGCTCCGAGGACGTCACCCTCGCCTCCGAACTCGCCGCCCGCGCCGCCCTCAGCATCGACAACGCCCGCCTCTACCACCGCGAGCACGAGACCGCCGTCATCCTCCAGCGCAGCATGCTGCCCCAGCACATCACCCCGCCTGCGGGCATCGACGTCAGCCACCGCTACCTGCCCGCGAGCGACGTCAACGAGGTCGGCGGGGACTGGTACGACGTCCTGCCCCTGGCCGGCGGCAAGGCCGCGCTGCTGATCGGCGACGTGATGGGGCACGGCATCGGCGCCGCCGCCGTCATGGGCCGGCTCTCCGCCTCCGTACGCTCCCTCGCCCGCCTGGACCTGTCGCCCGTGCGGCTGCTGCACCAGCTGGAGGCGGCCCTCGCCGACCTCGCCGAGCCGATGCTCGCCACCTTCCTGTACGTGGTCGTCGACCCGGCGGCCGGGCGCTGCACCGTCACCCGGGCCGGGCACCCGCCGCCCGCCCTGGCCCTGCCCGACGGCACGGTCCGGATCCTCGACACCCCGCCCGGCGTCCCCCTGGGGGTCGGGGGCATCGCGTTCACCCCGGTCGAGGTGGAGGTGCCGCCGGGCAGCCTCCTCGTCCTCTACACGGACGGCCTGATCGAGGCGCGGGGCAGCGACCTCGACGAGCGGCTGGCCGAGCTCGCGCAGCTCCTGGCGGACCCGAGGCGCCAGCCGGACCACGTCTGCGACTCGCTGATCAGCCACCTGGTGCCGGCCGCCGCGGACGACGACATCGCCCTCCTCGTCGCACGGGTCGGCGGCTGACCCCGGAGGGCCGCGGCCCCGCGCCGCCCGGTGGGGGCGGGGCGGGGCCGCGGCCGGTGTCCGGCGCCGGGGTCAGTTCTTGCCGAGGAGGCCGTTCATCCGGGTGATCTCGGCGCTCTGGGAGCCGATGATCGAGGCGGCCATGTCCTTGGCGGGCTGGTACGCGCCGCCCGTCCGCTCCGTCTTCGCCATGGCGACGGCGCCCTCGTGGTGCTTGACCATCAGCTGGAGGAACGCGGTGTCGAAGGCCTTGCCGGAGGCCTTCGACAGCTGGTCCATCTCCTCGCCGGTCATCATCCCGGACATGGAGTGGCCCGAGTGGCCGCCGCCCTCGGCGGCGGGTACCTGCTCGCCCCAGGAGGTGAGCCAGCCGGAGAGGGTCGTGATCTCCGGGTCCTGGGCCTTCTTGATCTCGTCGGCGAGCGCCTTGACCTCGGCCGACTCGGCGCGGGTCGCGGCGAGCGAGGCCATCTCCACGGCCTGGCGGTGGTGCGGGATCATCCCCTGGGCGAAGGCGGTGTCGGCGGCGTTGTTCGCGCCCGACCCCCGCGCGGGGCCCGAGGGGGCGGCGGGGGCGGAGGCGGACGCGGAGGCCTCGTGGCCGCCCGCGTGCCCGGAGGCGGCGCCGTCGGACTTCCCGCCGCAGGCGGCGAGGACGAGGGCGGCGGTGGCGGCCGCGGCGAGCGCGGTGGTGCGGCGGATCAGGGAACGCTTGGCGTACATGGTGGTGCTTCTCCTGTGCTGGAACGTGTCGGAACGGGCTCGGCCGGCGGGAACGCCGGAGAGCCGCCCTATATGCGCAGGAGCTGCAGTTCGCTCTCGACGCGACGACCGACCTCCTCGAATCCGGCGGCTACGGCGCCCTGACCATCGAGGGGGTCGCCCGCCGGTCCGGCGTGGCCAAGAGCACCACCGGTAGATGGTGC
>NZ_JBFBGN010000050.1:0-44713 GCF_040684675.1 Streptomyces sp. NPDC089915
ACCGTCGAAGACCGCATCGCCGAACTCCTCGAAACCAAACGCGCCCTCGCCGACGCCGTCCTCGGCACCGGCGAGACCGCCCTCACCGAACTCACCGACCGTCAGCTGGCCGACCTCGTCTCGCTGCGGAGGCCCGGATGATCACCGCGCGGGACGACCGCCGCCGCACGTTCGAGACCGTCCCCGCCGGGGTGGAGGCGGCCACCTGGTGGGGCCGGGCCTGGGTGCGCGCCCTGGAGGAGCGCGCTCCTGATGCCGCCCGGCTCGCCCGCGGCCGCGCCTACGCGGCCGAGGGCCACGTCGACGCGGTCACCGTCACCCCCGGCCGGATCGTGGCCTACGTCCGGGGCAGCCGGGTCCGCCCGTACCGCACGGAGCTGACCCTGGGCGCCTTCACGGACTCCGAGTGGGCCGAGGTGCTGGAGGCGGTGGCGGCCGATCCCGCCGCGCTGGCCGCCCTGCTGGAGCGGGAGGTCCCGCAGTCCCTCGCCGGGCGGATCCTGCCCGGCGTGGGCGAGCTCGGGGCGCGCTGCTCCTGCCCGGACCCGGCGCGGCCGCCCTGCAAGCACGCCGCCGCCCTCTGCTACCGGGCGGCCCGCCTCCTCGACGCCGACCCGTTCGTCCTGCTGCTCCTGCGCGGCCGGGGCGAGCGCGAGCTCCTCGACGACCTGGCCCGGCGCAACGCCGCCCACGCCGCGCGGGAACGGCCCGACGCCGCACCGGACTTCCCCGGCGTCCCGGCCCGCGCGGCGGTGGACCGCCGCGTCCTGCCCCCGCTGCCCGCCCCGCCCCCCGCGCCCGCGGGGGGGGGCGCGCCGCCCGCCTACCCGTCCGATCCGGCGGCCCCGGACCCGCTGGCCCTGGAGCAGCTCGCGACCGACGCCGCCGCCCGCGCCCTGGCCCTGCTCACCACGGGCGAGGACCCGATCGGCGGGCTCGGCCTGTGGCAGGACGCCGTCCGGCTGGCCTCCGCGCACCCGACGGCCGGCCTCACCGGAGCCGCCCGCGCCCTCTACCGCGACCTGGCCCGGGCCACCGGGCGGACCACGACCGACCTGGCCCGGGCGGCCGCCGCCTGGAGGCAGGGCGGGCTGCCCGCGCTGACCGTCCTCGACGAGCCGTGGGACCCGCCGGCCGGTCCCTTCGACCGGGCCCGTCCCGCCCTGCTCGCCGCGGGCCTGGGCTCCTTCCGCCCCGAGCGCAACCGGCTCACGGACCGCACCCGCCAGCTGCGGCTCGGCCGCGAGGGGCTCTGGTACGCGTACGAGTCCCGTCCCGGGACGGACGACTGGTGGCCCACCGGCCGCCCGTCCCCGGACCCGGTCAGCGCCCTGCGGGGCTGAGCCCGGCCGCCCAGGAGGACAGGGCGGCGAAATCGCGCTCGCGCAGGCCGTGCCGGGGCAGGACGCGCAGCAGCAGGGCCGGGGCCGGGTGGTGCGCGCTGACCCAGGCCCGGTCCTGTGGGGTGATCATGTCGTCGACCCAGGCGAAGGGGCGTCCGGCGGCCCATTCGAGGAGGTGGCGGGTCTTCCAGGAGAGGCCGTCCGGGTCCCGGGCGAAGAGCACCGGCCAGTCGACGACGGGCAGGTCGGCGGGCAGCCCGATGTGCGGGGAGATCAGGGAGTTGGCCTGGTGCGTCCAGGCGGTGGCCCAGGTGAGCTCGAAGGGCAGGGCCAGCAGGCGGGCGCCGTGCGAGGGGTGGAGGCGCACCCGCACGCCCCGCCGGGCGCGGCGGGACTCCGGGTCGCGGTAGGAGAGCCAGACGTCCGGGCGCATGCGGTGGCTCGTGTAGCCGCGCAGGCCCGCGGAGAGGGACCGGAAGGGGTTCAGCGGGCCGTCCACGTCCAGCAGGAGCAGTGGTCGTTCAGTCATGAGGTAGGCATTACCCAGTACACGATGGAGTGAAATGCCTACCGGCTCTATAACCCGAACGGGTTCACCGCGTTGTCTCCGGTACGGGCGCGACGCCCGTGCAACCCCTCCGGAAGGCAGGAAAGCCGATGCGTCTCAGTCGTCGGAACGGTGTGATCGCGGCGATGGCCGTGGGTGGCGGGCTGGCGGTGGCGGGCGTGGGCGGTCTCGCCCACGCCGACGCGGACGCGGGCGGCTCCGCCGGGCGTTCGCCGGGTCTGCTCTCGGGGAACCTGGTCCAGCTGCCGGTGCACGTCCCGGTGAACGTGTGCGGGAACACCGTGAGCGTGGCCGGCGTGCTCAACCCGGCCGCGGGCAACCGCTGTACCAACGCGGCCCCGGACGGCGGCCATCCCGATCCGAGGCCCTCCCATCCCGGGAAACCCGGGTCCGGCCAGGGGGGCGGGGCCCAGGCGGAAGGGCGCGGAAAGGATTCGCCGGGGGTGCTGTCCGGCAACGGGATCCAGCTGCCCGTCGATCTCCCGCTCAACGTCAGCGGCAACTCGGTGAGCGTCGTCGGCGCCGGCAACGGCTCCCACGGGAACACCTCCGTCAACGGCGAGACCCCCACCGGCGGCAAGCCGGCCCAGCCCCAGCCGCTGCCCCCGGTCGCCGAGCGGCCGGTCACCCCGCCGGCGCCGTCCCTGCCGCCCGGTGACACCTCGGCCCTCGCCCACACCGGGTCCGACGGGCTGGGCTACCTGCTGTCCGGCAGCGGCGCCCTGCTCCTCGGCGGGGTGCTCCTCTACCGCCGCTTCCGCGTCAGCTGACGGGCGCCGCGCGCCAGCCGTCGAGGATCGCGTCGATCCGCGCGGCCAGCCGGGCGCGGGCCTCGAACCGGTGCACGCCCGCCATCAGCAGCGCGTCGTACTCGGTGTCGGTGTGGCGCACGGCCGCCCGGACCGCCATCGACACCGCCTGCCCGTCCAGGGCCCGGCCCGCCGCCGTGCGGCCGACCCGGCCGCTGCCGCGCAGCGAGGCGTGGGCGGCGATCGCCCGCGCCCGCTCGGGCGGGCAGCCCGGGAACAGCCGCAGGATCTCGGCGGCGAACGCCGCCGTGAACCGGACGTCCTGGGCCGCCCGGCGCAGCCGGTCCCGCTGCCGGCGCCGGGCCCGGGCCTCGGCGTCCGCCAGGCAGGCCCGCTCGGCGCGGGCCAGGGCGGCGTCCTCGACCAGCAGCCCCTGCCGTTCGTAGCGCCGGCGCCCCCGGTGCCGGCGCACGACGACGGCCGACAGCGAACTGGCCTCCCGCGCCCGGCGGGTGAGCGCCGCGTCCCCGCGCGGCAGGTACACGAGGTGCCCGAGATCGGCGCAGTCCAGGCAGCGGGGCACCCCGGACTCGCGGACGACGTGCCGCAGGGGGCCCCGCCGGCACTCGGCGCAGTGGATCGGCCTCAGTGACTCGAAGACGACGAGACTCATGCCGTTGTGATACCGCCGACCGGACCCCATATCACCTTGTGGAGAAGGGTTATTGGGTATTCCGAAAATCTGTCCGGACCTGGTGACCTCCACCTAGCGTGAGCCGCCGAGGGCCGCAGGTGAGCCCGTGGAGGAGAGCACATGGGCGGACGGCAGGCGACCAGGGAACGGCTCCCGGGAACGAGGGTCCCCGCGGACCTCACGGGCCGGGAGGTCGTCATACCCCCCGGCGGCTGCACCGGCTGGCACTACCACCTCGTACCGCTGATGGCGGTCGTCGCCTCCGGCACCCTCACCCGGATCCTGGGCGACGGCGCCGTCGAGGTCCACACCGCCGGCGACACCTTCGTCGAACCCGAGGGCGACGACCACGTCCACCTCGGCCGCAACCTCGCCGCCGCCCCCGTCGTCCTCCACATCACCTGCGCACTCCCCGACGACGCCCCCTGGGCCGTCCCCGCCGCGCCCCCGCCGGGCGCCACCCCCTGCGGCTGCCCGGACCACACCCCCTGACCGCCCCGGGCGCCGCCCCCCGACGGCTCCCACGGCGCATCCCGCGACCGGTCACGCACCCCGCCCGGGCGCGGTGCCGTGGAGACCCCCGTCCACCACGGCACCGCCCCCGCGCGGGGCGGTACCGGCCCCGGCGGCCGGTCAGACCAGCCGGCGTATCTCCCCGCGGACCCGGTAGAAGCCGCCGCTCGCCGCGTGCAGCCCGTCCACCACGTAGCGGGCCCCGTCCTCCCGGATGCCGCGCGGGAACTGCACGTTCCAGCTCGGCTCGAAGCCGTCCGACACCACCTGCACCCGCATCCGCCCGCCCACCTGCACGCACTCGACGACCACGCCGCCCGAGGGGGCCGCGGCCACCGAGACCGTCGCCACCGCCGCGGGCGAGGCCGCCGGGGTGAACACCGGGAGCGCCGCGGCCGACTTCACGTCCACGGCGGTCGGCACGGAACCCCGCTGGGCCGCCGCGATCGCCGCCTCGCTCGCGTCCACGCACACCAGCGAGCCGTCCGTCGTCACCAGGTAGAGCCGCTCGTCCAGGTACTGCATCGACAGCGCGGAACCCCCGCCCGTGCCCAGCTTCCACAGCCGGCGCCCGTCGGCGTCGAAGCAGTACACCGAGGACGAGGAGTCACCCGCGAAGACGTGCCGGCCGTCCGGCGACGTCGCGCAGGAGTAGACCGCCGCGTCGCACGGGTACGAGGCCTCGACCGCGCCCGTCGCCTTCGACAGCCGCTGCACGGTGTTGCGCACCGTCCCCGCGTACACCGCGTCCCGCTCCTGCCAGCCGAACAGCACCCCGCCGGGCGTCCGCGTGTGCCACAACTGGCCCGTGCCGTCCGCCGCGTAGGCCGTGACTCCGCCGCTGTGGCCGTGGTACACCGCCCGCTCGTCCGCCCGGACCATCCAGGCGCCCCCGCCGGCGGACTTGCGCGACCACTGGTGCTCGTCCTCGTGGTCGATGACGGTCAGGCCGCCGTTCGCGTCCGAGACGTTGAGCACGCCCTCGTGGATGTCGAGCCAGTAGATGTCGACATCGGCCGCTATGCCGTACGCGCCGAACGGCACCTTGGACGACAGGTCGTACACCGTGCCGTCGTCACAGCCCGCGTAGATCCAGAACTCGTCGGCGACCAGGCACTTCACCCCGTCCGGCAGGGAGTACCGGGCGAGCACCTCGCCGCCGTGGCTGACGGTGTAGACGTCACCGGCCTGGTTGCCGACCCAGCAGCGGTCCTCGTCCACGTGGATGCCGAAGGCCGCCGAGCCGGTGCGGAACCGCCACAGCACCGGAGCCACCGCGCGGGCCGTCGACGGGGCAGACGCCACCTGGCGGCGGGTCACCGACCGCGCGGCCCGCGCCCCCCGCACCGCCGGCGCGTACCCCTTGCGGACCTTCTCGCCTATCTTCTTGGCCGCGGCCGCCCGGGCCTTCTCCACCGTCGGGAACGACGAGCTCTGCAGCTGGCCGGCCGCACCGATGCGGCCGTAGCGCACGGAGACGGCGAGGCCGTCGAGGGTCACCTCGTAGAACTTGTGCGCGGCGCCGTCCTCCTGCGACAGCTCCAGGTACGTCGTCTCCCGAGCCATGACAGACCCCTCCCCCAAGAGTCGGGCCGCCGGCTCCTGTCCGCCGGTGATCCCTCGTGAAAAACGCTAAGGGCGACCACTGACAATGGGCTGGTGAAGCTGGAAGCGATCACCTGGCAGCGGATGGCCGAGCGGCTCGCCGGCCACCTCGACGCGCCGCCCCCGGAGGGCGGCGCATGGCAGCGCGTGGGCGTCGACGGGGCGCCGGCGGCCGGCACCGGGGTGCTGGCGGGCGAACTGGCCGAAGCCCTGCGGCAGCGCGGGCGCTCCGCCCTGGTGGTGGCGGCCGGGGGGTTCCTGCGGCCGGCCTCGCTGCGGTTCGAGTTCGGACGGCAGGACGTGGACGCGTACCTCGGAGGCTGGTACGACACGGGCGCGCTGTGGCGGGAGGTCTTCGCGCCGACGGACCCTGACGGCAGCGGCCGCGTCCTGCCGGACCTGTGGGACCCGGTCACCGACCGGGCCACGCGCAGCCCGTACGTCGAACTCCCGGCGGGCGGGGTCCTGATCGTGCACGGGCCGCTGCTGCTGGGGCAGTGGTTCCCCTTCGACCTGAGCGTGCACATCAGCCTCTCGCAGGGCGCGCTGGCCCGGCGCACGCCGCCCGCCGACCACTGGACCCTCCCGGCGTTCGCCCGCTACGCGCGCGAGACGGACCCGGCGTCGGCGGCGGACGCCCACGTCCGGGCGGACGACCCCCGCCACCCGGCCTGGACCGGCCTCCGCCCCGCGTAGCGGACCCGGCTGCCGCCGTGCGGGTCAGGGGCGGCCGCCCAGGCGGGTTATCGCGCGGGCCGCCGCGCGGCAGCCCGCGCGGGCGGAGGCGGCCGGGTCGGCACCCGTGAGGCGGGCCGCCAGGAAGGCGCCGGTGAAGGCGTCGCCGGCGCCCGTGGTGTCCACCGCGTCCACCGGTTCCGCCCCGACCTCGGCCGTGATCCGGCCGCCCTCGGCGACGAGCGCCCCGCCCGTGCCCCGCGTCACCACCACCAGCGGCACCCGCCGGCTGAGGGCCTCGGCGGCCGCGGCCGTGTCCGGGAGGCCCGCCAGCAGCCGGGCCTCGTCCTCGTTCGGCAGCAGGACGGCGGCCCCCGCCACCGCCGACAGGAAGGCCTCGGGGCCCAGCCCCGCCAGGAACCCCGCCGAGGCGGGGTCCACGCTCACCGGCACCCCCCGCGTGCGCGCGGCCCGCAGCGCCACCAGGGCCAGCTCGCGGCTGGGCTCCGCGAAGAACAGGTAGCCGGACAGGTGGAGATGGGCCGCGCCGTCCAGCAGCGCGGGCGCCCAGTCGGCGGGGCACAGCCGCAGCGAGGCCCCGCTGTCCGTCAGGAACGTCCGCTCCGCGTCCGCCCCGACCAGCGCCACCACCGTCCCGGTGGGCTCGGCCGGGTCCACCACCAGCCTGGGCCGCACCCCCGCGTCGACCAGCGCCCGCTCGTGCCAGCGCGCCGACTCGCAGCCCACCCGGGCCAGGAGCCGTACCTCGGCGGTGCCCGTACGGGCCGCCCAGCAGGCCGCGTTGGCTCCGGCGCCGCCCGGCAGGGTGCGGATCCGGGCGGCGGTGTCGGTGGCCGGGGCAAGGGGCTCCCGGTGCACCGCCACCACGTCCGTGACCACGTCCCCGACGACCAGCAGCGCCCCCGGTGCCCCCGTCACGCCCGGGCCGCCCACGCCGCCGCGATCCGGGCCCCGAGCCGCACGTTGCCCCGTACCGCCGCCAGGTTCGCCTCCAGCGAGGCCCCGCCGGTCGCCCGGACCAGGTACTCCAGCAGGAACGGAGTCACCGCCTGCCCCGCGATCCCGCGCTCCCGGCACTCGGCCAGGGCCTCCGCGAGGACCCGGTCGTGCAGGACGGGGTCCAACTGGTCCGCCGCGGCGACGGGGTTGGCCACCACCAGGGCCGACTCCGGCCCGGCGACGGCGTCCTGGGCGGCCATCACCTCCGCCACCTCCTCCGGCCGCTCCACCGTCCAGTCGACCGGCTCGCCGGAGTCGGCCAGGTAGAAGCCCGGGAAGGCGCGGGTCCGGTAGCCGACGATCCCGACGCCGAGGGTCTCCAGCCGCTGCAGCGTGGCGGGCACGTCCAGGATCGACTTCACGCCCGCGCACACCACCGTGATCCGGGTCCGCGCCAGCAGCGACAGGTCCGCCGACTCGTCCTGGGTCCGCGCGAACTCCCGGTGCACGCCGCCCAGCCCGCCCGTGGCGAAGACCCGCAGGCCGGCCCGCGCGGCCAGGAGGGCCGTCGCCGAGACCGTCGTCGCGCCCGTGGCACCCGCGGCGAGGGCCGGGGCCAGGTCGCGGTGGCCGAGCTTGCGCACGTCCCCGCCCGCCGCGATCCGCTCCAGGCGGGCCTTGTCCAGGCCCGCGTACGCCACCCCGTCGACCACCGCGATCGTCGCCGGGACCGCGCCCTCCGTGCGTACGAGGTCCTCCAGCTCCAGACCCACCGCCAGATTGCGGGGCCGGGGCAGGCCGTGGGCGATGATCGTCGACTCCAGCGCGACGACGGGCCGGCGCGCGGCGAGCGCCTCGCGCACCTCTTCCGACAGGACCGGGACCTCGGATGCTCTGTGCTGTGGCATGTCCCCATCCATGGCACGGGACGCGCGCCCCCAAACGCGCCCCTCCCACTCCGGCGCGAAGCCGCCCCCCGGCTCGACGGAATGACGTGTGCGCCGCGTCCGCGCTGGACGCTCTGATCACCCCGTGGCCGGCGCGGCCGCCCTAGGCTGGCGCACCATGAGCACCAGTGACCACAGCGCCCCCGCCTCCTTCGCCGTCTCCGTCGTCGACGTCCCCGACGCCGAGCTGGAGGCCGAGGACCTCGACCCCGCGCAGATCCTCTCCGGGACCCCCGTGGTGACGGGCAGGGTGCTGTGGGAGTCCGAGGACGGCTCCCAGATCCGGGGCATCTGGCAGATCACCCCCGGGGTGGTCACCGACACCGAGGCCGACGAGCTGTTCGTGGTCGTCGCAGGCCGCGCCACCGTCGAGGTCGAGGGCGGTGCGACGCTGGAGCTCGGTCCCGGCTCCGCCTGCGTGCTCCGCGAGGGCGACAAGACCACCTGGACGGTCCACGAGACCCTGCGCAAGGCCTACCACATCAACCTCTGACGGCTCCCCGGCGCGCTACCGGGCGGCGGCCACCCGGTCGCGCCGGGCGGTGAACAGGGCCAGCCCCGCCATCGGCAGCAGCAGCGCGGCGCCGATGGCGTTCAGCCAGCCGTAGCCGGCCTGGGACATGACCAGGCCGGCGGCCGCGCCGCCCAGCCCCGCCGCCGCGTTCATCGTCAGGTCGCTCAGGCCCTGTACGGCGGCCCGCGCGGGCTGCGGCACCGAGTCGGTGAGCAGCGCCGAGCCGGAGACCATGCCGGCGGACCAGCCGAGGCCGAGCAGGAAGAGGCCGGCCGCGCTCTGGGCGTGGTTACCGCCGGCCGTACCGGCGAGCAGGGCGGCCATCGAGAGCAGCCCGGCCGCGAGGCCGATCACGGAGAACCGGCCGAGCCGGTCGGCGAGCCAGCCCATGACGGGCGAGAAGGCGAACATGCCCGCGATGTGCCCGCTGATCACCAGTCCGACCAGCTTGAGGCCGGCGCCGTGGTGGCCGAGGTCGACCGGGGTCATCACCATGATCGAGACCATGGTGGTGTGCGACACCGCGACGGTGAGCAGCGCGAGCCGGGCCCGGGGCGAGGCCTTGACGGCGGCGATCCCGGCGCGCAGCGAGCGGCCCTGGCGGGACTCCTCGCCGGGCGCGGCCAGCGCCCGCGCGGTCAGCAGCGGGTCCGGCCGCAGCAGGACGCCGAGCAGGGTGCCGGTGAGGACGAAGACGGCGGCGGCCCATACGAAGGGCCCCGCCGTCTGGGGTATGGAGGTGCCGGCGAAGCTGTCGCTGGCCGGGGCGGAGAGGTTGGGGCCGAGCACCGCGCCGATGGTGGAGGCCCAGACGACCACCGAGATCGCGCGGGCCCGCCGGTCGGGGGCGGCGAGGTCGGCGGCGGCGAAGCGGGCCTGGAGGTTGGCGGAGGAGGCGGCGCCGAAGGCGGCCATGCCCACCATGAGCAGCGGGAAGCTCTTCACGGCGGCGGCCAGCACGACCAGGCCGGCCCCGACCGTGCCGATCGCGTACCCGGCCAGCAGCCCCGCCCGGCGCCCCCGGGCGGTGGTCAGGGCGGCGAGCGGCAGGGAGACCAGGGCGGTGCCGATCACCGCGGCGGTGGAGGCGAACCCGGACAGGGCCTCGGTGCCGCTGATCTCGGTGGCCAGTACGGGGGCCAGCGCGATGCTGATGGGCACGCCCAGGCCGCCCAGCATCTGGCCGGCGATCAGCACCGCGGTGATCCGGCGCTGGATCCGGGGCAGCTCGGCGGCGGTCACGGGCGAGGCGGCTCCCCGGGCGGCGGGGGAGGCGGCGGGCGGGGTCGCGGGGGAGGCGCTCACGCCGGACACCCCCGTCGCGGGCACGCGGGCGGGAGGTCCGGGGCGAAACCGTGCGCGGCGGGGCCGCAGGCGGCGGGAGTAGTCACCGCCGCAGTGTCCCACCCCTTACCGCCCGGGGGAACCGGGCGGTAGCGGCCGGGCAAGATCCGGAAGAGACGGCCTAGAAGAGGGGCCGCGGGAGGACGCCCTCCAGCGCGAGCAGGGTCCGCTTGGCCTCCAGGCCGCCCCCGAAGCCCCCGATGCCGCCGTCGTTCTCCACCACGCGGTGGCAGGCCACCACCAGCGGCAGCGGGTTCGACCCCATGGCGTTGCCCACGGCCTGGGCCGCCCCCGGCTGCCCGACCCGGGCCGCCAGCTCCCCGTACCCGACCACCGAGCCGTAGGGCACCGAGCGGTCGAGCTCCAGCAGCACCTGGCGGTTGAAACCGGAGCTGAGCCGCCAGTCCAGCGGCAGGTCGAAGCGGCGCAGCGTACCGGCGAAGTACGCCTCCAGCTGGCGTATCGGCTCCGCCAGCAGGACCTCCCGGCCCGGGTCCGGCCGCCAGGCGTCGGCGCCGAGCCGGGAGACCAGGGAGTCGATCATCCGGCCGACCCGGTCCGGCCCGGCGTGGAACTCCACCCGGACCAGCCCCTCGGGGGTCGCGGCCAGGAGCAGGGGACCGATCTCGCTGGGGAGGACGGTCCATTCGAGGTGCGGCCCGCGCGGCCGCTCGGTGCTGTCCACGCCTCCACGGTACGGCCCCCCACTGACAGCTCCGCCCGCACCGCCCGCCGGGGCTAGAAGCCGCCCACGGCCCCCCGTACGACGTCCGGGGCGTTCGTGATGATCCCGTCCACCCCCATGTCGCGGACCTTGCGGGCCGTGGGCGCGTCGTCCACGATCCAGGTGTCCACCTCCATGGTCCTGCCGTGCGCCCCCCGGAGGCCGTGCACCGCCTTCACCCAGTCCGCCGAGATCGTCGTGTGCCACGGGTTGATCCGGTCCGTGAACTCCGCGTACCGGGGCAGGTCGGCCACGGCCGGGGTGCCCAGGAAGGCGGTGACCAGGTCCGGGCGCAGCCGGTGCACGATCCGCACGGAGTCGGCGCTGAAGCTCTGCACCACCAGGCGGCGCGCGACGTGGCTCTCGTCGAGCCAGCCCATCCCGTCCAGGAGCCCCAGCGTCTGCTCCTCGATCCCGGGGTAGAGCTCCGGCTTCTTGATCTCCAGCAGCAGTTTCTGCCGGTTCTGCTGGACCCGCTCCATGTAGGCGCGCAGCGTCGGCACCCGGGCTCCGGCGAAGCGCGGCGAGAACCAGCTGCCCGCGTCCAGCCGGGCGATCTCCGCCGCCGTGAAGTCCTTGACCCGCCAGGGCTTGCGGTCGGGGAAGACCTGCTCGGCGTCGGTGGTGCGGGCCAGGGTGTCGTCGTGGATCACCACCAGCTCGCCGTCCCTGGTCCGCTGGACGTCGTTCTCGACCCAGTCGAAGCCCAGCCGCATCGCCAGGTCGATCGCTTCGAGGGTGTTCTCGGGGGCGTACGCGGAGGCCCCCCGGTGGGCGTACACGGTGGGACCCAGGAGCCCCGTCGCGCCGGTGGCGGGTCCCGGCCCGGGGGTGGCGGCCGACGTCGCCCCGCCCAGCAGGGTCAGGGTGAAGCCCAGGAAGGCGGCGGCTGCCGCGGCGGCGGATCGGACGTACATGTGCGTTCTCCTCGGGTCGTGAGCCCTGTTCCTGCGTCAGACGGGTGCGGACCGGCAGTCGTTGTGGCTGTGCACTTCACGGCGGAGCGTTCCCCGCGATCATGGGCTCGCGGATCACACGGACGCCACCGAACTACGACAAACGGACCAGAAAGGAGGAGGCCCGCTCCGTCCGACGGACCCCTCGGGGGCCCGGCGCGGCCCCCGGACGGGTGCGGGGCGCGTGCGCGCGCCCGAGTGTCAGTGGGGGGCCGTACGGTGGACTCATGCGGCCCGTATCGAAGATCGAACGCACGGTGGCGCCTTTCGAGGTCGTCAGCCCCTACCAGCCCAGCGGCGACCAGCCGGCGGCCATCGCCGAGCTGGAGAAGCGCATCCGCGCGGGTGAGAAGGACGTCGTCCTGCTCGGTGCCACCGGCACCGGCAAGTCGGCGACCACCGCCTGGATGATCGAGAAGCTCCAGCGCCCGACCCTGGTGATGGCGCCGAACAAGACCCTCGCCGCACAGCTGGCGAACGAGTTCCGCGAGCTCCTGCCGAACAACGCCGTCGAGTACTTCGTGTCGTACTACGACTACTACCAGCCCGAGGCCTACGTTCCGCAGTCGGACACCTACATCGAGAAGGACTCCTCGATCAACGAGGAGGTGGAGCGGCTGCGCCACTCCGCGACCAACTCGCTGCTCACCCGGCGTGACGTGATCGTCGTGGCCTCCGTGTCCTGCATCTACGGCCTCGGCACCCCGCAGGAGTACGTGGACCGGATGGTCCCGCTCAAGGTGGGCGAGGAGACCGACCGGGACCAGCTGCTGCGCCGCTTCGTCGACATCCAGTACACCCGCAACGACGTGGCCTTCACCCGGGGCACCTTCCGGGTGCGCGGCGACACCATCGAGATCTTCCCGGTCTACGAGGAACTGGCCGTCCGCATCGAGATGTTCGGCGACGAGATCGAGGCCCTCTCCACCCTGCACCCGCTGACCGGCGAGGTCATCAGCGAGGACCGCGAGCTGTACGTGTTCCCCGCCAGCCACTACGTCGCCGGCCCCGAGCGCATGGAGAAGGCGGTCCGCGGCATCGAGGCCGAGCTGGCCGAGCGCCTCGCCGAGCTGGAGAAGCAGGGCAAGATGCTGGAGGCCCAGCGGCTGCGCATGCGCACCACCTACGACCTGGAGATGATGCGCCAGATCGGCTCCTGCTCCGGCATCGAGAACTACTCGCTGCACATGGACGACCGCGAGCGCGGCTCGGCGCCCAACACCCTGATCGACTACTTCCCCGAGGACTTCCTCCTCGTCATCGACGAGTCGCACGTCACCGTGCCGCAGATCGGCGCCATGTACGAGGGCGACGCCTCCCGCAAGCGGACCCTCGTCGACCACGGCTTCCGGCTGCCCTCCGCCCTGGACAACCGGCCGCTGAAGTGGGAGGAGTTCCAGGAGCGGATCGGCCAGACGGTCTACCTGTCGGCCACCCCCGGGAACTACGAGCTCTCCCGAGGCGACGGCTTCGTCGAGCAGATCATCCGCCCCACCGGCCTCATCGACCCCGAGGTCGTCGTCAAGCCCACCGAGGGCCAGATCGACGACCTGGTCCACGAGATCCGGCAGCGGGTGGAGAAGGACGAGCGGGTCCTGGTCACCACCCTCACCAAGAAGATGGCCGAGGACCTCACCGACTACTTCCTGGAGCTCGGCATCCAGGTCCGCTACCTGCACAGCGACGTCGACACCCTGCGCCGCATCGAGCTGCTGCGCGAGCTGCGCGCCGGCGAGTACGACGTCCTGGTCGGCATCAACCTGCTGCGCGAGGGCCTCGACCTGCCCGAGGTGTCGCTCGTGGCGATCCTCGACGCCGACAAGGAGGGTTTCCTGCGCTCCGGGACCTCCCTCATCCAGACCATCGGCCGTGCCGCGCGCAACGTCTCCGGCCAGGTCCACATGTACGCGGACCGGATGACCCCGGCGATGGAGAAGGCCATCGAGGAGACCAACCGGCGTCGCGAGAAGCAGGTCGCGTACAACACGGCCAACGGGATCGACCCGCAGCCGCTCCGCAAGAAGATCAACGACATCGTCGCCACCATCGCCCGCGAGGAGCTCGACACCGAGCAGCTGCTCGGCACCGGCTACCGGCAGTCCAAGGACGGCAAGGGCGCCAAGGCCCCGGTCCCGGCGCTGGGCGCGGCCGGCCGGGCCGCGGGCGGCAAGGGGGCCAAGGGGGCGAAGGCCGCCGAGGTGCCCACGGACCGTCCCGCAGCCGAACTGGCCGACCTCATCGAGCAGATGACCGAACGGATGAGGGGGGCGGCCGCCGAGCTCCAGTTCGAGGTCGCGGCCCGTATCCGGGACGAGGTGGGCGAGCTCAAGAAGGAGCTCCGGCAGATGCGGGAAGCGGGCCTCGCCTGACCCCGGGGCGGTCAGTAGGGTGTGGGCACAGCCGCAGGTACACGCTGCCTGGGGGAGGCTATGGAGAGGGGACGCGCGTGACGGTCAACATGACCAAGGGTCAGGCCATCAGCCTGGAGAAGCAGGGCGGCGGCACGCTGACCGCGGTCCGGATGGGCCTCGGCTGGCAGGCGGCCAAGCGCCGGGGGCTGTTCGGCTCCCGCACCCGCGAGATCGACCTGGACGCCTCGGCGGTGCTGTTCGCCGACAAGCAGCCCGTGGACGTGGTGTTCTTCCGGCACCTGCAGAGCGACGACGGCTCGGTCCGCCACACCGGTGACAACCTCGTCGGAGGCGTCGGCCAGGGCGGCGACGACGAGGCCATCCTCGTCGACCTCCAGCGCGTGCCGGTGCACATCGACACGATCGTCTTCACGGTGAACTCGTTCACCGGCCAGACCTTCCAGGAAGTGCAGAACGCGTTCTGCCGCATCGTCGACGAGACCAACGGCCAGGAACTGGCCCGCTACACCCTCGACGGCGGCGGCCAGTACACCGCGCAGATCATGGCGAAGGTGTCCCGGGCCGGCAGCGGCTGGCAGATGACGGCCCTCGGCAACCCGGCCAACGGCCGGACCTTCCAGGACCTGATGCCGGCGATCCTGCCGCACCTGTAAGCACGACGGGGAACAAGAGAACAACGCACGGGGGAGGGGCTGCACGATGACGGCCGAACTGGTCCGGGGGCAGAACCACCCCGTGCCCCACGGCACGGTGGAGGTCAGGGTCACCGCGGGAACCGCCCTGCTCGCACTGGCCTCGCTGGCCGACGAGCGCGGACGGCTCCGCGGCCCGGACGCCCTGGCGCACCCGGGCGCCCCCGCCCTGCCCGGGATCCGGGTGCCCGGCGAAGCCGCCGGCCGGCACGCCCTCGCCGTCGACCTCGACGCCGTCGCGCCCGAGGTCCACAGCATCGGCGTGCTCCTCGTCCTGCCCCCCGGCGGCCCGGCGCGCTTCGGGGCCGTCCCCGCACCGCACGTGGTGGTCGCCGAGCCGGGCGGGGAGGGGTTCGCCGCCTTCGCCCTCACCGACCTCGACGCCGAGACCGCCCTGACCGCCCTGGAGCTCTACCGCCGCCAGGGCGCCTGGAAGGTCCGGGCCGTCGGCCAGGGGTACGCGGACGGACTCGCGGCCCTCCTCGCCGACGGGGGACTGGCCGCCCCCGAGGCCGCCGCCCTGGCCGCCGAGGCCCTGCGCACGGCCGGACCCGGCGGAGAGGCCGAGCCCTCGCTCGCCTCCCCGCCGCACGCCCGGGGCCGGGACGCCGCCCCGCACCCGGCCGCGGCCGCCGCCCCCCAGCCGGAGCCCCTCCAGGCCCCCGCCACCCCCCACGCCGGCCCGCCCGGCCCCGCACCCGCCACCGCCGGGCCCGCCGAGGGCCGGCCCACCGTCGACTACGCCCACCCGCGCCGCCGCCGCACCACCGCCGAGGCACCCGAACCGGCGCCCCGCCCCGCCCCGGCCCCCGCCGACCCCGACGCGCCCCCCGTCCCCGTCGCCGGGGACGCCACCGGCTGGTCCATGGACGAGCGGCTCTACAACCAGGTCTGGGGCATGTTCGAGGACCTGGCCCGCACCGTCGCCGCCTACCGCGGCGCCGTCGACTTCGCCGACTCCCGCCTCGACCGCGAGCTGGACGAGGCCCTGTCCGACCCCCGCCACCGCCTCGGCGGCGCCGGCGGCGACGCCCGCGAGGCCGCCCGGGCCCGCCGCGACGACCTCGTCGCCCAGGCCCGCGCCGTCCTCGACCGCGACCTCGCCCAGCTCACCGCCGAGTCCGACGTGGTCGAGCCCGCGCTGCCGGCCGCCTACGCCCGCTGGGACAACCCCGTCTGGCACGGCGGCCACACCCCCGGGGAAGGCCCCCTCGCCCTGCGCCTGGGCGACCTCAGCCTGCCCGAGAGCCCCGGCCTGAAGATCCCCATGCTGATGCGGCTCCCCATGGAGCGCGGCCTGTGGATCGACAACGGCCGCACCGGCTCCGAGGCCGCCATGGCCATGGACACCGACCGGCTGCGCCGCGCCGCCATGGACATGGCCGTCGCCCACGCCGCCCGGCTGCTCGCCGTCCACCCCGCCGACCGGTTCTCCGTCCACGTCATCGACGCCGCCGGGGCCGGCGCGGCCGCGCTCGCCCCGCTCGTGGCCGCCGGGGTGCTCGCGTCGCCGCCCGCCGCCGGGGCCGCCGGGGTCGCCGAGACCCTGGAGCGGCTGACCCGCCGGGTGGACCTCGTACAGATGGCGCTGCGCGCCGGAGCGCCCGAGGACCTGCCCCCGGACCTCGACCCGGCCGAGCAGCTGCTCATCGTGCACGACTTCCCGCACGGCTTCGACGACCGCGCCGTCACCCGGCTGCGCTACCTGGCCGACGAGGGCCCCTCGGCCGGCGTGCACCTGCTGATGGTCGCCGACCGCGACGAGGCCTCCGCGTACGGGCCGCTGCTGGACCCCCTGTGGCGCTCGCTGATGCGGCTGTCGCCCGTGCCGGACCACCATCTCGCCGACCCCTGGGTGCAGCACGCCTGGACCTTCGAACCGGACCTGCCCCCGCAGGGCAGCCGGGTCCTCGACCAGACCCTGGAGCGTGTCGCGCGGGCCCGCCGGGCCGCCGGTCGATAGGCGCCCCATGACCGGTCGATGACCATCGGCTGACCCGTCCTTGGTGATCCCTTTACCTTTGACCCCCTCCGCGGGTACCCTGAGACCTGCGGAGGGGAGTATTCCTGCTATTTCCTGCGCGGCGTGCCCGTCAATACGGATCACTCGGTTCATTCGAACGGAGTAATCCCGGGGCGCCGGCCCGCGGCCCGCGAGCCGCCCGGGTGGAAGAGACCTCCGGCAGCGATGACGCTGACCATGTGCTGAGCCATCCGCCGGAGGCGTGAATACCGTGGACGTTTCGTTGACCCTATGGGTGCTGACCATCGTCGGTCTGGGCATCCTCATCGGCGCCGACTTCTTCATCGGCCGCAAGCCCCATGACGTGTCCCTCAAGGAAGCGGGCATCTGGACGGTCGTCTGGATCGTCCTCGCCGCCCTCTTCGGCCTCGGCCTGCTGTTCTTCGGCAACGGCCAGGCCTCCCAGGAGTTCTTCGCCGGCTTCATCACCGAGAAGTCCCTGAGCGTGGACAACCTCTTCGTCTTCGTCCTGATCATGGCGAAGTTCTCGGTGCCCTCCCACCTCCAGCAGCGCGTCCTGCTGGTCGGCGTGCTGATCGCCCTCGTCCTGCGCGCGATCTTCATCGCCGCCGGCGCCGCGATCATCACCACCTTCTCGTGGGTCTTCTACATCTTCGGCGCGTTCCTGATCTACACCGCCTGGAAGCTGATCCAGGAGGCCCGCAAGGACGAGGAGGAGGACGAGTTCGAGGAGAACCGCCTGCTCAAGTCCATCGAGAAGAAGTTCGGCGTCGCCGACCGCTACCACGGCACCAAGCTCTTCATCCGCGACAACGGCAAGCGCGTCCTGACCCCGCTGATGGTGGTCATGCTCGCCATCGGCACCACCGACGTCCTCTTCGCCCTGGACTCCATTCCGGCGATCTTCGGCCTCACCCAGGACCCGTACATCGTCTTCACCGCCAACGCCTTCGCCCTGATGGGCCTGCGCCAGCTGTACTTCCTCATCGGCGGCCTGCTCAAGAAGCTGGTCCACCTCAGCTACGGCCTGTCCGTGATCCTCGGCTTCATCGGCGTGAAGCTGGTGCTGCACGCCCTGCACGAGTCCGGGGTGCACGTCCCGCAGATCTCCATCCCGGTCTCCCTGGGCGTCATCTGCGGCGTCCTGGTGATCACCACGATCACCAGCCTGATCGCCTCCAAGAAGCAGGCGGCGGCCGAAGCCGCCGCCGAGCCGACCCGGAGCGTCGACGCCTGACCCGGTCCCGGGACGCTACGCGGGGGCGGCCGCTTCGGCCGCCCCCGCTCCCGCGTCCGCACCCGTACCGCCCCGGGCCCGCGCCGGAGCCGGGGCGGTCTCCGGGAGCAGGGCGAAGCAGCCGAGGCTGAGCAGGGCGACCGCCGTCAGGTACACCGCCACGCCCCACGGCGCGCCGGACCCGGCCGCCAGGGCCGTCGCCACGACCGGGGTCAGGGCGCCGCCCAGCAGCCCGCCCAGGTTGTAGCCGACGGCCGCGCCGGTGCAGCGGATCCGCGGCGCGTACAGCTCGGGCAGGTAGGCGCCGACCACCGCGTACATCAGGACCATCGCCAGCAGGGCGCCCACGCAGCCCACCGTCACCAGCAGCGGGTCCCCGCTGCTCAGCAGGGCCACGAACGGGAACATCCACACCGCGCAGGCCGCACTGCCCGCGAGGCACATCGGCCGCCTCCCCCAGCGGTCGCCCAGCGCCGCCAGCGGGGCCGTCACCAGCCCCTTCAGCAGGACGGCGGCCATCACCACCGCCAGCATCAGCGTGCGGTCCATGCCCAGGCGCCCGGTGGTGTAGGCCAGCGACCAGGTGGTCACCGCGTAGAAGACGGCGTACCCGACCGACATCGCCCCGCCGGTCAGCAGGAGCAGCCGCCAGTGGCCGCGCAGGACCTCCGGCAGCGGGGCCTCGGCCCGCCGGCCGGTCTCCGTGAGGGCCCGGAACTGCGGGGTCTCCTCCACCGACCGGCGCAGCCACAGCCCGGCCAGCGCCAGCAGGCCGGCGCACCAGAACGGCACCCGCCAGCCCCAGGCGCTGAACTCCGCGTCGCTCAGGAGACCGGACAGGGTCAGCGTCAGCCCGTTGGCCAGCAGGAACCCGGTCGCCGGGCCCATCTGCGGGAAGCTCGACCACAGCCCGCGCCGGCCCTCGGGGGCGTGCTCGGCGGTCAGCAGCACCGCCCCGCCCCACTCCCCGCCGAGCCCGAGCCCCTGGAGGAAGCGCAGCAGGAGCAGCAGGACGGGCGCGGCGATCCCGATGGAGGCGTACGAGGGCACGCACCCCACCGCCACCGTGGCCAGGCCCGTCACCAGCAGCGAGGCGAGCAGCACCGGACGGCGCCCGTAGCGGTCGCCGACGTGCCCGAAGACGACGGAGCCCAGCGGGCGGGCGAGGAAGCCGACGCCGAAGGTGCCGAAGGCGGCGAGGGTGCCCGCGAGCGGGGAGAACGAGGGGAAGAAGAGCGGGCCGAGCACCAGGGCGGCGGCCGTGCCGTAGACGAAGAAGTCGTAGAACTCGATGGCGGTGCCGACCAGGGAGGCAAGGGCGAGCCGCAGCATCGAGGGGGCGGAGGGCGGGGAGGGGTGGTGTCGCATGGTGCAGCAACTACCCCAGCCCGCCCCCTCGGGACATGCGTTCGGTCGAGGTCGACCGGAAGGAGCGCATGGCCGCACGGTGTTGACGGCGGCACATGCGCACGCGGGTCACCAGCCGCGCTCGCGCCATTCCGCGAGGTGGGGGCGCTCGGTGCCGAGCATGGTGTCGTTCCCGTGGCCCGGGTAGACCCAGGTCTCGTCCGGCAGCTGCCCGAAGATCTTGGTCTCGACGTCGTCGATCAGGCTGGCGAAGTTCTTCGCGTCGCCCCACGTGTTGCCCACGCCGCCCGGGAAGAGGCAGTCGCCGGTGAACACGTGCGGGTGCCCGTGCGGGTCGTCGTAGACCAGGGCGATGGAGCCGGGGGTGTGGCCGACCAGGTGGCGGGCGGTCAGCGAGACCCGTCCGACGGTGATCACGTCCCCGTCCTGGACCGGGACGTCCGTGGGGACCGGGATGCCCTCGGCGTCGTAGGCGCCCGCGTAGGTCCGCGCGCCGGTGGCGTCGACGACCTCCCGGAGGGCGCCCCAGTGGTCGCCGTGCTGGTGGGTGGTGACGACGGAGGCGATGCCGTCGTCACCGATCAGGTTCAGCAGCGTCTCCGGCTCGGACGCCGCGTCGATCAGGAGCTGCTCGCCGGTGGCCCGGCAGCGCAGCAGGTACGCGTTGTTGTTCATGGAACCCACGGCGACCTTCGAGATCATCAGGTCCGCGAGTTCGTGCACGTCGGCGGGACCGCCGACCTTCACCGCTCCGCTGTACGTCATGTCGGAATCCTAGAGCGCGGGGAGTTCGGGCACGGCGTCGCCGGCCTCGACGGTCAGGTGGGCGCCCTTGGCGCCGCGGCCGGCCAGCCAGCCGAGCAGCTCGTCCCGCGCGCCGCCGAGGACCACCGGGGTGCCCTCGGCGCCGCCCGTGCGCGCGACGACCGCGCCGTCCGGGAACCGGAGGGTCACCGGCGGGACGTCGGGGCGGCCGGACCAGCGGTCGGCGAGGAAGGCGATCTCCCGGTCGGCGAACTCCTCCGGGAGGTCGGAGAGCTCGTAGCCGACGTTCAGGTCGACGTGGTGGAGCTCGACCTCGACGAGGCGGCGGAACGGCACGTTCGCCGCCAGGTCGGTGACGCCGTTGCGCAGCTCGACCGTGCGCCGCCAGTCCTGGTCGGGCTCGGTGGTGGCGAGGAAGCGGGCCCCGGAATCACGGAGGTCCGTCAGGTGTTCTTCCAGGGACCGGCCGGCGTCGCGCTCGATGTCCGCGTCCCGGGCGGCGGCGCTCTCGTACATGGGGCGGCCCTCGAAGACGTTGACGAGGGCGTCGGCGTTGCGCGCCAGGTGGGCCAGGATGTGGCCGCGGGTCCATCCCGGGAGGTGTGACTCTTCGGAGAGGGAGGCGTTGTCCAGTTTCGCGACCGCGTTCAGCAGCCGTTCCGTGGCTTCACGTACAGAGGCCAGGTCGTGCACATGATCAGTCATGGATCCGAGCGTAGTGGCCCGGCGGCCTCCGCCACACGATCGGGTGAAGCCCTCTTGCGCGTGCCGTAAATCGAATGTGCGTGCTATACGCTCGGAAGTCCAGACCGACTCCATCGCAGAGGCGCCCCCCATACGCTGGACAGCCGGGGGCCCGTGCCCCCGCTCTCTCAAGAAAGGTGCGGACCGGCGTGACCGACCGTCTCATCGTTCGTGGCGCTCGCGAGCACAACCTGAAGAACGTCTCGCTCGACCTGCCCCGCGATTCCCTCATCGTCTTCACCGGACTCTCCGGCTCGGGCAAGTCCTCCCTGGCCTTCGACACGATCTTCGCCGAGGGCCAGCGCCGCTACGTCGAGTCGCTCTCGTCGTACGCCCGCCAGTTCCTGGGGCAGATGGACAAGCCCGACGTCGACTTCATCGAGGGCCTCTCCCCGGCCGTCTCGATCGACCAGAAGTCGACCTCGCGCAACCCGCGCTCCACCGTCGGCACCATCACCGAGGTCTACGACTACCTCCGCCTGCTCTTCGCCCGCATCGGCAAGCCGCACTGCCCCGAGTGCCGCCGCCCGATCTCCCGGCAGTCGCCGCAGGCGATCGTCGACAAGGTCCTCGCGCTGCCCGAGGGCAGCCGCTTCCAGGTGCTGTCCCCGCTGGTCCGCGAGCGCAAGGGCGAGTTCGTCGACCTCTTCGCCGACCTCCAGACCAAGGGCTACAGCCGGGCCCGGGTGGACGGCGAGACGATCCAGCTCTCCGAGCCGCCCACGCTGAAGAAGCAGGAGAAGCACACCATCGAGGTGGTCGTCGACCGCCTCACCGTCAAGGACAGCGCCAAGCGCCGGCTCACGGACTCCGTGGAGACCGCCCTCGGCCTCTCCGGCGGCATGGTGATCCTGGACTTCGTCGACCTCGCCGAGGACGACCCCGAGCGTGAGCGGATGTACTCCGAGCACCTCTACTGCCCGTACGACGACCTGTCCTTCGAGGAGCTGGAGCCGCGCTCCTTCTCCTTCAACTCGCCCTTCGGCGCCTGCCCCGAGTGCACCGGCATCGGTACGCGCATGGAGGTGGACCCGGAGCTGATCGTCCCGGACGAGGACAAGTCGCTGGACGAGGGCGCCGTCTCGCCCTGGTCGCTCGGGCACACCAAGGACTACTTCCAGCGGCTGGTCGGCGCGCTCGCCGGCGAGCTGGGCTTCCGCACCGACATCCCGTGGGCCGGGCTGCCGCAGCGGGCCAAGAAGGCCCTGCTGTACGGGCACAAGACCCAGATCGAGGTCCGCTACCGCAACCGGTACGGGCGCGAGCGCGCCTACACCACGGCCTTCGAGGGCGCCGTCCCGTTCGTCAAGCGGCGGCACTCCGAGTCCGAGAGCGACGCCAGCCGCGAGCGCTTCGAGGGCTACATGCGCGAGGTGCCCTGCCCGACCTGTGAGGGCACCCGGCTCAAGCCGATCGTGCTCGCGGTGACGGTGATGGAGCGGTCCATCGCCGAGGTCGCCGCGATGTCGATCAGCGAGTGCGCGGACTTCCTGGGCCGGATGAAGCTCGACGCCCGCGACAAGAAGATCGCCGAGCGGGTCCTCAAGGAGGTCAACGAGCGGCTCCGCTTCCTCGTGGACGTGGGCCTGGACTACCTCTCCCTCAACCGCGCCGCCGGCACCCTGTCGGGCGGCGAGGCCCAGCGCATCCGCCTCGCGACGCAGATCGGCTCCGGCCTGGTCGGCGTGCTGTACGTGCTGGACGAGCCGTCCATCGGCCTGCACCAGCGCGACAACCACCGGCTGATCGAGACGCTGGTGCGGCTGCGGGACATGGGCAACACGCTCATCGTCGTCGAGCACGACGAGGACACCATCAAGGTCGCCGACTGGGTCGTGGACATCGGCCCGGGCGCCGGCGAGCACGGCGGCAAGGTGGTGCACAGCGGCTCGCTGAAGGAGCTGCTGAAGAACACCGAGTCGATGACCGGCCAGTACCTGTCCGGCAAGAAGTCCATCCCCGTGCCGGACGTGCGCCGGCCCGTGGACGCGGAGCGCAGGCTCACCGTCCACGGGGCCAAGGAGAACAACCTGCGGGACATCGACGTGTCCTTCCCGCTGGGCGTCCTCACGGCGGTCACGGGCGTATCGGGCTCCGGCAAGTCCACGCTGGTCAACGACATCCTGTACACGCACCTGGCGCGCGAGCTGAACGGCGCGCGGTCCGTGCCGGGGCGGCACACGCGGGTGGACGGGGACGACCTGGTCGACAAGGTCGTCCATGTCGACCAGTCGCCGATCGGCCGGACGCCGAGGTCCAACCCGGCGACGTACACGGGTGTGTTCGACCACGTGCGCAAGCTCTTCGCGGAGACGATGGAGGCGAAGGTCCGCGGCTACCTGCCCGGGCGCTTCTCCTTCAACGTCAAGGGCGGCCGGTGCGAGAACTGCTCCGGTGACGGCACGATCAAGATCGAGATGAACTTCCTGCCGGACGTCTACGTCCCCTGCGAGGTCTGCCACGGCGACCGGTACAACCGGGAGACGCTGGAGGTCCACTACAAGGGCAAGTCCATCGCCGAGGTCCTGAACATGCCGATCGAGGAGGCGCTGGACTTCTTCGAGGCGGTCCCGACCATCGCGCGGCACCTGAAGACGCTCACGGAGGTCGGACTGGGCTACGTCCGCCTCGGCCAGTCGGCGCCGACCCTGTCGGGCGGTGAGGCGCAGCGCGTGAAGCTGGCGTCGGAGCTGCAGAAGCGGTCGACGGGGCGGACGGTGTACGTGCTGGACGAGCCGACGACCGGTCTGCACTTCGAGGACATCTCGAAGCTGATCAAGGTGCTGTCGGGGCTGGTGGACAAGGGGAACTCGGTGATCGTCATCGAGCACAACCTGGACGTCATCAAGACGGCGGACTGGGTCGTCGACATGGGCCCGGAGGGCGGCTACGGCGGCGGTCTCGTCGTCGCGGAGGGCACGCCGGAGCAGGTCGCCTCGGTCGGCGCGAGCCACACGGGGAAGTTCCTGCGGGACATCCTGGGGGCGGAGCGGATCTCCGACGCCGCGCCGGTTCCGGTGGCCCGGGCCGCGCGGAAGAAGGCCGCCCCGGCGAAGAAGACGGCCGCCCGGGCCCGCAAGGCGTAGCCCGTCTCCGGGGGGCGGGGTCGGGGGTTCCGCTGCGCGGAGCCTTCTCCCCGCCCCGCCCTTTCACCGTTTCCGCCTCAAACGCCGGCGGGGCTATGGACAGCCCGCGCGGCGTTTGAGCGCAACGGGGTCCGGGGCGGAGCCCCGGGGAACGGGCGAAGGGCGGGTAGGGGACCGGCCCCGCGCAGCGGTACCCTCGACCCCGCCCGGCCAGGGCCTACGCCGCGACGCCCACCGCGTGGCCCGTCGTCGTCGGGTCGGTCAGCGTGTCCAGGAGCGCCGTCGCCACGTCCGCGCGGGCGATCACCCGGCCGCCCGGGACGTTGGCGTCGAGGGCGCGCCGGTAGCGGCCCGCCCCGGGCCGGTTCAGCAGGCGCGGGGGCCGGACCACCGTCCACCGCACCCCGCTCGCCGCCGCGATGGCGGACTCCATGACCGCGAGGTCCGCGTACAGGTCGCGCAGCGCCCACCGGAGGAGGGGGTAGCCCACCTTCCGCAGGAGCACCCCGTCCCCCTCCGCGTCCGGCCCCAGCGGCGCCGCGCTGACCGCCGTGAGCCGACCGACCCCCGCCCGTTCCATCGCCGCGACGACCGACCGCAGGGCCGGCCCGGTGACCGGGTGCAGCCGGGCCTGCTTGTTGCTCGCGGAGCCCAGCGCCGAGACCACCGCGTCCCGCCCCGCCAGGACCGGCAGCAGCGCCGACTCGTCCGTGAGGTCCTTCACCACCGCCACCCGCAGCCGCTCCTGCGCCGGCACCTCCAGTCGTGCGGGGTCGCGGACGACCGCCGTCACCTCGTGGCCCGCGGCGAGGGCCTGCCGGACCACCTCGCGGCCCACGCCGCCCGTCGCTCCGAACACCGTGATCTTCATCCTGGGCCCCTGTCGACTGTGGTGGGTGAGTATTCACTCACCCCCGTGTCCACTAGGGTGAGTGAATGCCCACCCCGAAGTCAACCCGGCCCGCCTCCGAGCGGCTGCTGGACGCCGCCGAGACCCTCATGCGCACCATCGGTCTCGCCAACACCACCACCAAGGCCATCGCCCGCGAGGCCGGCTGCTCCGAGGCGGCGCTCTACAAGCACTACGCCAACAAGGAGGAGCTGTTCGTCCGCGTGCTGATGGAGCGCACGCCCAACGCCGGGCCGCTCATGGCCGCCCTCGACGCCGACGCGGGCCCCGGCGGGGACGCGCTCCGGGAGGCCCTCTCCGGCATCGCCCGGCACGCCTCGCTGTTCTACGCCGAGGCCATGCCGATGGCCGCCTCGCTGTTCGCCGAGCCCGCCCTGCTCACCCGCCACCGCGAGGGGGTCCAGGAGATCGGCGCGGGCCCGCACGTGGTGCGCGACGCCCTCGAAGGGCGGCTGCGCCGGGAGCTCGACGCCGGCCGGCTCAGGGCGGACGCCGACCCCCGCGCCGCCGCCGCGCTGCTGCTCGGCGCCTGCTTCCAGCGGGCCTTCTTCCTGCACTTCTCCGGCGCCGAGGTGGTCCAGCCGGTCGAGGAGTTCGCCCCCGCGCTCGCCCGGACCCTGTGGGCCGCTATCGGCTGAGCCCGAGCTCGGCCGTGTACGGGGGCTCGCAGCCCGCCCGGGTACAGGTGAGGGCGGCCGCGTGGGCGGCGTAGGCCAGGACGTCCGGCCAGTCCACCGCGGCCGGGTCCGCCCCGGCGAGCCGGTGCAGCAGCGCCGCGTTGACGGTGTCGCCCGCGCCGATGGTGTCCACGACCTCCACCGGACGGGCCGCCGCGCCGTACTCCGCCCCGTCCGCCGTCCACACCGTCAGCCCCGCCGCGCCCCGGGTCAGCACCACGGCCGAGGGCCCGGCCGCCAGCCAGTCCCCGACCCGGCCGCCCAGCCAGTCCGCGTCCTCCTCGGACAGCTTCAGCACGGACACGTACGGCAGCCGGGCCAGGAACCGCTCCCGGTAGCCCGCCGGGTCCGCGATCAGCGCCGGGCGGATGTTGGGGTCGAGCAGGGTCAGCAGCCCCCGCCCCGACTCCCGCCGCAGCAGGGCCTCGTACGCGCCCGCCCCCGGCTCCAGCACCAGCGAGCAGGTCCCGAGCGCCAGGGCCCGCGCCCCCGGGGGCAGCGCCGGCGGCAGGGTGAACAGCCGGTCGGCGGTGCCCTCCACGTAGAACCCGTACGCCGCCGAACCGTCCGGCGCCAGCGAGGGCACGGCCAGCGTGGTCGGCTCGGGCCCGCGCTGCACCAGCGAGAGGTCCACCCCGGCGGCCCGCAGCCCGGCGAGCAGCACCTCGCCGAAGCCGTCCCGCGACACCCGGGAACAGAAGGCGGCCCCGGCCCCCAGCCGGCCCAGCGCCAGGGCGGTGTTGTACGGTCCGCCGCCGGGCCGGGGCAGCAGCGCGCCCGGCGGCTCCGCCAGGGGCACGAGGTCGATCAGGGCTTCTCCGCCGACGACGATCACGCGGGGGAAGCTATCCCATCCGGCGCCGGTATGGTCGGGGGGGGCCCGCCCGGTGCCCACCGCCTCGTGCCAGGAGAACCGCATGTCCGCGTCCCAGCCCGCCGCCCGCCGTACCGTCCTCAAGGGCGCCGCCGCGCTCGCCGGGACCGTGGGCGCGGGGGCCTCGCTCGCCGCGTGCTCGACCGGAGGCGGCGGCGGCGCGGGCGGCCCCGCCGTCCCCAAGGAGCCGGTCGAGCTGGGCGCCGTCACGGAGGTCCCCGTCGGCGGGGCGAAGCTCTTCCGCGAGCAGAAGGTCGTCGTCAGCTGCCCGGCCGAGGGCCAGTACAAGGCGTTCAGCGCCCAGTGCACCCACGCCGGCTGCGTCCTCGACAAGATCGACAAGGGTGAGGGCAACTGCCCCTGCCACGGCAGCCGCTTCGACGTCACCACCGGCAAGGTGCTGCAGGGCCCGGCCGCCGAGCCGCTCCCGGCCGTCCCGGTCAAGGCGGAGAACGGCAAGCTGATCGCGGGCTGACCGCCGCGCGGCGCGGGCCGGGCGGGATCCGGCGGCGCGGCCTACCCCCAGTCCCAGGCGATGCCCAGGATCCCCGGGCGGACCTCCTGCTCCACCAGGTGCACCGCCCGGTGGCGCCCGCTCGGGGTGAGGTCGGCCAGGGAGGTGCGGGGGGCTCCCGCGGAGGAGCGGGCGAAGCGGTGGCAGCGGACCGGCAGGGCCGCCTCGTCGAAGCGGACCTGGAGCATGTACTGGCCGCCCGCGTAGCTGAAGCCGCGGACGTACTCGGCACTGCGCGCGCCCGTGCCGTCCTCGATCCCGTAGCCGAAGACGTACGTGTCCCCGCGCCGCAGCCGCGCGTCGAAGAGCAGCTCCGCCACCACCACCCCGGCCTCCGGGTGGCAGCGCACCCGGCCCGTGCGGCAGTTCTCGTACGCCGCCACCCGCACCCGGGCCGCGTCGCACCCCGGGTCGCCGTGGTGGACGGCGAGGTAGCGGTCCACGCCGTCGCGGTGGGCCCGGACGATCTGCTGGGACTCGCGCGTGCGCAGCTCGCCGTCCGGGCCGATGCGGACCCGCTCGTGGTGTCCGACCGAGTGCAGGCCGCCGTCCGCCGGGAGCTCCATCCCGGCCAGCAGCCGTTCCACCGCCGCGCCGACGCTCACCAGCGCCCGGTAGGGGCGGGCGGCGGGGCGGGCCGGTCCGGCGGCCGGGTCCGGTTCGGTCAGCAGGCTCAGCAGGGAGCCCTGGGGGAGGTCCAGGATCTCCTCCAGGGCGGAGACCGCCCGCAGCGACTCCCGGTGGCGCGGGCGCCGGGCGCCCTGCTGCCAGTAGCTGAGGCTGGTGACCCCGAGTTTGATGCCGCGCGCCGCGAGCCGGTGCTGGACGCGGTGCAGCGGCAGCCCCCGGGCGGCGAGGGCGGCGCGCAGGGCGAGGTGGAAGGGGCCGCCGCGCAGCAGCCGTCCGAGCTCCGCCGTGTCCGCGGTGGCCGGCGTGCCCGGCGTGTCGCCGGTCGGCCGCATGGCGACTCCTCTGTGAACGTTCACACGCGCCGGGGTGGGGTCCGGGCCGTGCTTCGGGGAGACCAGGTGGAACGAGAGCAACCGTTCACACCGCAGCCCCACCGTTCACACTGCAATGTCACCGCGTATTGAAGCGTGTTGACCTGATCGCGACAACACCCTGATGCTCCTCCACAGCGTCCGGACGCGCTCCTCACCCCCACACACCTGAGTCCCCACCTCGGGAGGAACGCGATGCGCAACAGAAGAGGGCGGCTGTCCCCGGCCGCCTCCCTGATCACCGCCCTGCTGCTCGTACTGCTGCCTTCGGGCCTCGGCGCCGGTACCGCCACCGCCGCCCCGGCCGCCGGCACGGGAGCCGCCTCGGCCCTGGCGTACAAGCGGCTCGACATCACCATGCAGGCCCAGCAGAAGAACAACTGGTGCTGGGCCGCGAGCGGCAACACCATCGCCACCTGGTTCGGCCGCAACTACAGCCAGAACCAGTTCTGCAACGCCGCCTTCAACCGCCAGCAGGGCACCGAGTGCCCCAACAACCAGGCCACGCTGGGCAACGTCCAGACGGCGCTGCGCTGGGCCGGCATCAACTCCGGCAGCTACGTCACCGGCTGGCTCCAGTACTCCACCGTGCAGACCGAGATCAACGCCAACCGGCCGGTCGAGACCCGGATCCAGTGGTCGAACGGCGGCGGCCACATGCACGTCCTCTACGGGTACGACACCGCCAGCAGCTGGGTCTACTGGGGCGACCCCTGGCCCTCGAACGACCGCTACAACTGGGCCTCCCACGCCTGGTACGTGGACAACGACACCTTCTCCTGGACCCACTCCCTCTACCGGATCGGGGCGTGACCGCGTGACCGCCAAGACCGCACGCGCCGCCGCCACCGCCCTCGCGGCCGCCGCCCTGGTCGCCGCCCTCGGCGGGCAGGCCGCCGCCGCGCCCGTACCGCAGCCGCAGACCGCCACCGCCGAGAACCGGGCCGCCGCGCACGCGGCGGCCGCCGCACCCGACACCCTGGCGACCCTGTCCCGGTTCTTCGCCCGGGAGGGGAAGGTCTCGGTCGCCGCCGCCCGGCCCCGGATCGAGGGGGAGGCCATACCCGTCAGCTACCTGGCGCCGGAGTTCGTCGCGGGCAAGCCCGGGGCACCGGTCGCCCGGCTGGAGTTCCTGGTGAGCGAGGCCGTCTCCTCGGACGGGCAGAAGGCGGCCCTGTGGACCGCGAAGACCGGGGCCGGATGGCAGGTCGTGAACATCGCCACCGGCGACGACGAGTTCCGCTACGCGGCCCTCGGAGCCGGGAAACTGCCCGGCGGGACCGTGTTCCGGGAACCGCAGACCGACTCCTGGTACGTCGCCGGGGGCGAGCGCGTCCTGCCGCTGGACGAGGACGCCGTAAGGGCCGTGGGCCCGGACGGGGTCTCGCTCGCGGCCTACCGGGCGCGGGTCGTCAAGGCCTACGGGGACAAGCTGCCGGGGTCCGCGTACGCCCAGCGGGGCCTGGCCGGGGGCTACGCCGAGGCGGGCCCGCCGGCCGGCCCCGGCGTCGGTGACGGCGCCGGCGGCGGGCCGGGGGTGGTGCTCGCCGGCGGGGCCGGGGCGCTGGCGCTGGGCGCGGCGGGGGCCGTCGCCCTGCTGCGGCGGCGCCGTACCGCCGGGGCCTGACCCCGGATCCCCCTCCCGCGGGGTCCGGTCCGGCCGCCGTGGCCGGTGCCGGGCCCCGCGGGGCGTCTCCGGGCCCTGAGGGGCCGGCTCCGGCGGGCGCCGGTGCGGTTCGTTGTCGTACGGCGCCAGTAGGGTGGGCGGCATGGCCGACCCTTCCAGCTATCGACCCAGGCCCGGGGAGATCCCCGACTCCCCAGGGGTCTACAAGTTCCGCGACGAGCACCGCCGGGTGATCTACGTCGGGAAGGCCAAGAGCCTGCGCCAGCGGCTGGCCAGCTACTTCCAGGACCTCGCCGGTCTGCACCCCCGGACCGCCACCATGGTCACCACGGCCGCCTCCGTCGAGTGGACCGTCGTGTCCACCGAGGTCGAGGCGCTCCAGCTGGAGTACTCCTGGATCAAGGAGTACGACCCCCGGTTCAACGTGAAGTACCGGGACGACAAGAGCTACCCCTCGCTCGCCGTCACCCTCAACGAGCAGTACCCGCGCGTACAGGTCATGCGGGGGCCCAAGAAGAAGGGCGTGCGCTACTTCGGGCCGTACGGGCACGCCTGGGCGATCCGCGAGACCGTCGACCTCATGCTGCGGGTCTTCCCCGTGCGCACCTGCTCCGCCGGGGTGTTCAAGAGGTCCGCCCAGATCGGCCGGCCCTGCCTGCTCGGCTACATCGGCAAGTGCTCGGCGCCCTGCGTCGGCCGGATCAGCCCCGAGGACCACCGTGAACTCGCCGAGGAATTCTGCGACTTCATGGCCGGCCGGACCGGCGCCTACCTCTCCCGGCTGGAGAAGGAGATGCAGGCCGCGGCCGAGGAGATGGAGTACGAGAAGGCCGCCCGGCTGCGCGACGACATAGGGGCCCTGCGCCGGGCCATGGAGAAGAACGCCGTCGTCCTCGCCGACGCCACCGACGCCGACCTGATGGCCGTCGCCGAGGACGAGCTCGAAGCGGCCGTGCAGATCTTCCACGTGCGCGGCGGCCGGGTCCGCGGCCAGCGCGGCTGGGTCACCGACAAGGTCGAGGCCGTCGACACCGCCGGCCTCGTCGAGCACGCCCTCCAGCAGCTGTACGGCGAGGAGAGCGGCGAGAGCGTGCCCAAGGAGGTCCTCGTCCCGGTCCTGCCCGAGGACGCGCCCGCGCTCGGGCAGTGGCTCGCCGAGCGGCGCGGGTCGCAGGTCAGCCTGCGCGTCCCGCAGCGCGGGGACAAGAAGTCCCTCATGGAGACCGTCCGCCGCAACGCCCAGCAGTCCCTCGCCCTGCACAAGACCAAGCGGGCCAGCGACCTCACCACCCGCTCCCGGGCCCTGGAGGAGATCGCCGAGGCCCTGGAGCTGGACGGCGCGCCCCTGCGCATCGAGTGCTTCGACATCTCCCACCTCCAGGGCGACGACGTCGTCGCCTCCATGGTCGTCTTCGAGGACGGACTCGCCCGCAAGAGCGAGTACCGGCGCTTCCAGGTGAAAGGTCGTGTCGGAGACACGCAGGTCTGGCACGGCGAGGGACAGGACGACGTCCGGTCCATGCACGAGGTCGTCTCGCGGCGCTTCCGGCGCTACCTCCAGGAGAAGCTGAAGACGGGGGAGTGGGCCCCCGAGGACGGCGAGCCCGAGGACGACGGGCGCCCCAAGCGGTTCGCCTACCCGCCGCAGCTCGTCGTCGTCGATGGCGGGCAGCCCCAGGTGGCGGCCGCCAAGCGGGCCCTGGAGGAGCTCGGGATCGACGACGTCGCCGTGTGCGGCCTCGCCAAGCGGCTGGAGGAGGTCTGGCTGCCCGGCGAGGACGACCCCGTCGTCCTGCCCCGCACCAGCGAGGGCCTCTACCTGCTCCAGCGGGTGCGTGACGAAGCCCACCGCTTCGCCATCCAGTACCAGCGCAGCAAGCGCGGGAAGCGCCTCAAGGCGGGGCCGCTCGACGAGGTGCCCGGCCTCGGCGAGAGCCGCAAGCACGCCCTCGTGAAGCACTTCGGTTCGGTGAAGAAGCTGAGACAGGCGACAATCGACCAGATCTGCGAGGTCCCGGGCATAGGCCGCAAGACGGCCGAGACCGTGGCCGCGGCCCTCGCCCGGGCCGTTCCCGCCGGTCCTGCCGTCAACACGGCGACAGGAGAGATCATGGAGGACGAGGCCCCCGCGCCCGCGGGGACGTCGTCCGAACGGGGGATCGAGCAATGACCGAGCACGAGACCGAGCACGACCGAGACGGAGCACAGGTGAGTACGGGCACGACAGCGGAGCCCGGCGACAACGCCGAGGCGGCCATCCCCGAGCTGGTGATCATCTCCGGCATGTCCGGAGCCGGCCGCAGCACGGCGGCCAAGTGCCTGGAGGACCTCGGCTGGTTCGTCGTCGACAACCTCCCGCCGGCACTGATCCCCACCATGGTGGAGCTCGGCGCCCGCTCCCAGGGCAACGTGGCGCGCATCGCCGTCGTCGTCGACGTCCGCGGCCGCCAGTTCTTCGACGCCCTGCGCGAGTCCCTCGCCGACCTGGAGGCCCGCGGGGTCACCCGGCGCATCGTCTTCCTGGAGTCCTCCGACGACGCGCTGGTCCGCCGCTTCGAGTCGGTCCGCCGCCCGCACCCCCTCCAGGGCGACGGCCGCATCGTCGACGGCATCGCCGCCGAGCGCGACCTGCTGCGCGAGCTGCGCGGCGACGCCGACCTGGTGATCGACACCTCCAGCCTGAACGTGCACGAGCTGCGCGCCAAGATGGACGCCCAGTTCGCGGGCGACGAGGAGCCCGAGCTGCGGGCCACCGTGATGTCCTTCGGCTTCAAGTACGGCCTGCCCGTCGACGCCGACCTCGTCGTCGACTGCCGCTTCATCCCCAACCCGCACTGGGTCCCGGAGCTGCGCCCCTTCACCGGGCTCAACGAGGAGGTGTCGGGCTACGTCTTCAGCCAGCCCGGCGCCAAGGAGTTCCTCGACCGCTACACCGAGCTGCTCCAGCTCATCGCCGCCGGCTACCGCCGCGAGGGCAAGCGGTACGTGACGATCGCGGTCGGCTGCACCGGCGGCAAGCACCGCAGCGTCGCCATGTCCGAGAAGCTCGCCGCCCGCCTCGCCTCCGAGGGAGTCGAGACCGTCGTCGTCCACCGGGACATGGGGCGCGAGTGACCGGACGGACCCTGCGGCTGCGCCGCCTGCGCCGTCTGACCCCCGCCCGGGGCGAGGACGGCGCGGGCCGCGCCGGCCGCCGAGGCGCGGCCAAGGTGGTCGCGCCCAAGGTCGTCGCCCTCGGCGGCGGCATGGGCCTGTCGGCCTCCCTCGCCGCCCTGCGCCGGATCACCGGGGAGCTCACCGCGGTGGTCACCGTCGCCGACGACGGCGGCTCCAGCGGACGGCTCCGCGAGGAGCTGAGCGTGCTGCCGCCCGGCGACCTGCGCAAGGCGCTGGCCGCGCTGTGCGGGGACGACGACTGGGGCCAGACCTGGGCCCGCGTCATCCAGCACCGCTTCCAGTCCCAGGGCGACCTGCACGGGCACGCCGTCGGCAACCTGCTGATCGTCGCCCTGTGGGAACAGCTCGGCGACCCCGTCCAGGCCCTGGACCTGGTGGGGAGGCTGCTCGGGGCGCAGGGCCGGGTGCTGCCGATGTCGGCGGTGCCGCTGGAGCTCCAGGCGCTGGTCAAGGGGCACGATCCGGCGCGCCCGGACGAGGTGGACACCGTCCGGGGGCAGGCCACCGTGGCCCTGACCCCGGGCGAGGTGCTCTCCGTCCAGGTCGTGCCGGGTGACCCGCCGGCCGTGCCGGAGGCCGTGGCCGCCGTGCTCGACGCCGACTGGGTGGTGCTCGGGCCGGGCTCCTGGTTCTCGTCCGTCATCCCGCACCTGCTGGTGCCGGAACTGCTCGACGCGCTCGCGGTGACGAAGGCCCGCAAGGTCCTCTCGCTGAACCTCGCGCCGCAGCCGGGTGAAACAGAGGGCTTCTCTCCGCAGCGTCATTTGGAGGTTTTGGCCCGACACGCCCCTAAACTCGCCCTGGACGTGGTGCTGGCCGACGAGGCCGCCGTGCCCGACCGCGAGTCCCTCGCCGATGCCGCCAAGCGGTTCGGTGCGGCGGTCGAGCTGGCGCCGGTGGCCAGGCAGGACGGCTCTCCGAAGCATGACCCGGAGCTGCTGGCCGCCGCGTACGACCGTATTTTTCGGATGCATGGAAGGATCGGCCCATGGCGATGACGCCCGCGGTGAAGGATGAGATCTCCCGCCTCCCCGTCACCCGGACCTGCTGCAGGAAGGCGGAGGTCTCGGCGATCCTGCGGTTCGCCGGCGGCCTCCACCTGGTGAGCGGCCGGATCGTCATCGAGGCGGAACTGGACACCGGGATCGCCGCCCGGCGGCTGCGCAAGGACATCCTGGAGATCTTCGGACACTCCTCCGACCTGGTGGTCATGGCCCCCGGCGGTCTGCGCCGGGGCAGCCGCTTCGTCGTCCGCGTCGTCGCGGGCGGGGACCAGCTGGCCCGCCAGACGGGCCTCGTGGACGGCCGGGGACGCCCCATCCGCGGGCTCCCCCCGCAGGTGGTCTCCGGGGCCACCTGCGACGCCGAGGCGGCCTGGCGCGGTGCCTTCCTGGCCCACGGCTCCCTCACCGAGCCGGGCCGGTCCTCCTCCCTGGAGGTCACCTGCCCCGGCCCCGAGGCAGCCCTGGCCCTGGTGGGCGCCGCCCGCAGGCTCTCCATCGCCGCCAAGGCGCGCGAGGTGCGCGGCGTGGACCGGGTCGTCGTCCGCGACGGCGACGCGATCGGCGCCCTGCTGACCCGCCTCGGCGCCCACGAGTCGGTGCTGGCCTGGGAGGAGCGGCGGATGCGGCGCGAGGTGCGCGCCACCGCCAACCGCCTCGCCAACTTCGACGACGCCAACCTGCGCCGCTCGGCGCGGGCCGCGGTCGCCGCCGGGGCCCGGGTCCAGCGCGCGCTGGAGATCCTCGGCGAGGAGGTCCCCGAGCACCTCGCGGCCGCCGGCCGGCTGCGCATGGAACACAAGCAGGCCTCCCTGGAGGAGCTGGGCGCGCTCGCCGACCCGCCGCTGACCAAGGACGCCGTCGCCGGCCGGATCCGCCGCCTGCTGGCGATGGCCGACAAGCGGGCCCAGGACCTCGGCATCCCCGGCACCGAGTCCAACCTGGACCTCAGCGAGGAACTGGCCGACAACATGGCCGGCTGAGCCGGCCGAGCGGTACCCCCTCACGCAGGGTGTCCGGGCCCGCACGGGTGAACCGTGCGGGCCCGGTCCCGTTTGTCCCGTTGACAGGTGCGTCGCCCGATCGTGAGCCTGGCCCCCGAACGCTTTCGTGGCTGACGACGCCCAGGGGGGCACATGAGGCAACGCGCGAGAACGATCCTCGCGGCAAGCGCACTCGTCATCGGAACCACACTGGCCGCACTGCCCGCCGCGGCCCAGGCTCGGCCCGCGCCCGGCGGCGCCCCCGGCGCCGACGAGGTACGGGTCTACGACGCGGACATCACCCGCGAGCAGGTCCCGCTCGTCCTCGCCGCCGGCCAGGACGCCCACGAGCTCACCGAGCGGGCGCCCGAGACCGGGACCGCGAAGGTCGAGCTCTTCCTCACCGGGGACCAGGCCAAGGGGCTCGCCGCCCAGGGGGTCAAGCTCGCCGAGCGCAAGGTGTCCGCCCAGGGGCTGGCCCGCACCGAGGCCGCCGGGGACGGGGTCTTCCGCCCCTACAGCGGCAAGGGCGGCCTCCAGGAGGAGATCCTGCGGACCGCGCAGCAGAACCCCGGCCTCACCAAGGTCGTCTCCATCGGCAAGACCGTCCAGGGCAAGGACATCCTCGCCCTCAAGGTCACCAAGGACGCCGGGAAGACCCGGGACGGCGACAAGCCCTCCGTGCTCTACATGTCCAACCAGCACGCCCGTGAGTGGATCACCCCCGAGATGACCCGGCGGCTGATGCACCACACCCTCGACAACTACGGCAAGGACGCCCGGATCACCAAGCTGGTGGACTCCACCGAGCTGTGGTTCCTGCTCTCCGCCAACCCCGACGGGTACGACTACACCTTCACCTCGGACAGCGCCCGGCTCTGGCGCAAGAACCTCCGAGACAACAACGGGGACGGCAAGATCACCGCGGTGGACGGGGTCGACCTCAACCGCAACTTCGCCTACAAGTGGGGCTACGACGACGAGGGTTCCTCGCCGAGCCCCTCCAGCGAGACCTACCGCGGCCCCAAGGCGCAGTCCGAGCCCGAGACCGTCGCCCTCGACTCCTTCGAGAAGCGGATCGGCTTCCGGTACGCCATCAACTACCACTCCGCCTCCGAACTGCTGCTGTACGGAGTCGGCTGGCAGGTCGCGACCCCGACCCCGGACGACGTGGCCTACAAGGCGCTCGCCGGCACCCCGGAGCACCCGGCCGTCCCCGGCTACTACCCGCAGATCTCCTCCGAGCTGTACACGACCAACGGCGAGGCCGACGGCCACGCGGCCAACGCCAACGGCGTCATGATGTTCACGCCGGAGATGACCACCTGCCAGACGGCCTCGGCGATCGACCCGAACGACCGCTGGAGGCCCGAGGACTGCGCCTCCGGGTTCAACTTCCCGGACGACGAGAAGCTGATCCAGCAGGAGTTCGCCAAGAACGTGCCCTTCGCGCTGTCCGTCGGGGAGAGCGCCGCGCACCCGGACCGGCCCGCCTCCTCCGTCGGGATGAGCGCCGCCGACTTCACCCTCGACCCCTTCACCACCTCCTACGCGGCACGCGGCGAGGACCAGACGGTCTCCGTCACCGCCCGCAAGGGGCTGAAGGACAAGCTGCTCAACTTCCGGATCAACGGCGGCCGTACGCACGACGACGAGCTCAAGGCCTGGAAGGGCGGCGACGTCTACGGCGGCGAGGACAACAACTGGTTCGACGAGTACCGGGCCAAGGTGGACGGCGCCAGGCCCGGTGACAAGGTCGAGGTCTGGTTCACCGGCCGCGACGGGGGCAGGCAGGTCTCCAGCGAGCACTTCACGTACACCGTGGCCGAGCGCCCGCGCGCGGACGTCCTGGTGATCGCGGAGGAGGGCGCGAAGGCGCAGTACGCCCAGAGCTACGTCGACGCGCTGCGGGCCAACGGGAAGTCCGCCGCCGTCTGGGACGTGGCCGTCCAGGGCGCCCCGCACCACCTCGGCGTGCTCTCCCACTTCCGCACCGCCGTCCACTACACCGGCGCCGGCGCCCCCGGCGGCCCCACCCAGCTCGCCGTCCGCGACTTCCTCAACGAGGGCGGCAAGCTCGTCGAGGCCGGTGAACTGGCGGGCGGCCGGGCCCGGGTCGGCCGCGCCCTGACCGACGACTTCAGCCAGTACTACCTCGGCGCCTACGCCCGGACCACGGTCAAGGCCCCCACCGGCTTCACCGGCGCGGGCACCCTCGCGGGGGCGGCCGGAGCGCTCGGCGGCGCGGCGGGCACCCCGGGCAACCCGCTCGACTCCCCGGGAGCCTTCAGCATCACCTCCGACACCCTGCCGCCGGCGCGGTTCCCGCAGTTCAAGAGCGCCCAGGCGGGCCAGTACGCCGGAGTCGTGAACCCGTACGCCCCCTACGCGGGGACCGGGATGGCCTCCGCCGTCCACGAGGACGACGACTGGAAGCGCCTGACCCGCACCGTCGACCTCACCAAGGTCACCGCCGCCGACCAGCCGAAGCTCAAGCTGGCCCTCAACTGGAACACCGAGGAGGGCTACGACCACGCCGTCCTGGAGGCCCGTACGGCCGGCGCGGAGGACTGGACCACACTCCCGGACGTGAACGGCTCGAGCTCGGCCACCGTCCCGGCGGAGTGCGGGGCGGGGTTCCTGATCAACGACCACCCGTTCCTGCGCCACTACCTGACCCTCGACGGCGGCGGCTGCTCACCCAGCGGTACCAGCGGGGCCTGGAACAGCTTCACCGGCTCCTCGGACGGCTGGAAGCAGGTCTCCTTCGACCTGAGCCCCTACGCCGGGAAGACCGTCGAGGTCTCCCTGTCGTACATCACCGACCCGGGTTCGGGCGGCCGCGGCGTCTTCGCGGACGAGGCGCGGGTCTCCGTGGGCGGCTCCGACCAGGCCGTCGAGGGCTTCGAGACCTCCCTCGGGGCCTGGACCGCGCAGGGAGCCCCGGCCGGAAGTCCCGATGTTCCGGGAGATTGGTCCAGGACCGGAGAGCTGTTCAAGTCCTTCGCGGCCGTCACTACGCGTGACACGGTCCTGTTCGGTTTCGGGCTGGAGCACCTGCCGGCCGCGACCGACCGCGCCCTACTGCTCGGTAAGGCACTTCGCGCACTGAACGGCTGATCAGCGACCCTTCCGGCACTCACGTTGAGTGACCGGGACCAAAGTCCCCGGGGTCCCTTGCCACGGCAGTGGTCCAGGGCTCCGGGGCGTGTCAGGCTCCGGCCGATTCCACTCCGAAGCTCACGGAGAGGTAGGGTCGTAAGCGGTCGGGGACATCCCATACAGCTCGCCGGCGGGACAGGCCGGCGCACCAACGAGGAGATCGGTTCGTGACGATCCGCGTAGGCATCAATGGTTTTGGCCGCATTGGCCGCAACTACTTCCGGGCGCTTCTCGAGCAGGGGGCCGACATCGAAGTCGTCGGTGTCAACGACCTGACGGACAACGCCACCCTGGTGCACCTGCTCAAGTACGACAGCATCCTGGGCCGTCTCAAGGCCGAGGTCTCCCACACCGATGACACCATCACGGTGGGCGACATGACCTTCAAGACGTTCGCCGAGCGCGACCCCGCGAACCTCCCCTGGGGCGAGCTGGGCGCCGACATCGTCATCGAGTCGACCGGCATCTTCACGAAGAAGGCCGACGCCGCCAAGCACCTCGCGGCCGGCGCGAAGAAGGTCCTCATCTCGGCCCCGGCCAAGGACGAGGACATCACCATCGTGATGGGCGTCAACCAGGACAAGTACGACGCGGCCAACCACCACGTCATCTCCAACGCCTCCTGCACCACCAACTGCGTGGCGCCGATGGCCAAGGTCCTCGACGAGAACTTCGGCATCGTCAAGGGCATGATGACGACGGTCCACGCGTACACGAACGACCAGCGCATCCTGGACTTCCCGCACTCGGACCTGCGCCGCGCCCGCGCCGCCGCCGAGAACATCATCCCGACCTCCACCGGTGCCGCCAAGGCCACCGCGCTGGTCCTCCCGCAGCTCAAGGGCAAGCTCGACGGCATCGCCATGCGCGTCCCGGTCCCGACCGGCTCGGTCACCGACCTCGTCCTGGAGCTCTCCCGCGAGACCACCAAGGAAGAGATCAACGCCGCCTTCCAGAAGGCCGCCGAGGGCCAGCTCAAGGGCATCCTCGACTACACCGAGGACGCGATCGTCTCCTCCGACATCGTGAACTGGCCGGCTTCGTGCACCTTCGACTCCTCGCTGACCATGGTGCAGGACGGTACGCAGGTCAAGGTCGTCGGCTGGTACGACAACGAGTGGGGCTACTCCAACCGCCTCGTCGACCTCACCGTCTTCGTCGGCGGTCAGCTCTAAGAACGTAGGGCAAGGCAACACCATGTGAGCACAGGGTCCGCTCGGCGCGATGAGGCGCCGTACGGGCCCTGTCGCTTGCCCCGTCCCATCCGCCCTGCACCGGTAACAGCCCTGTATGGGGACAAGGAGTAGAAACACATGAAGACGATCGACGAACTTCTCGCGGACGGCGTCGCCGGCAAGCGGGTCTTCGTACGCGCCGATCTCAACGTGCCGCTCAAGGAAGGCGTGATCACCGACGACGGCCGCATCCGCGCCGTCCAGCCCACCATCGCCAAGCTCGCCGAGGCGGGCGCCCGCGTGGTCGTCGCCTCGCACCTGGGCCGCCCCAAGGGCACCGGCACCGAGCCCGAGTTCTCCCTCGCCCCGGCCGCCGAGCGGCTCGGCGAGCTGCTCGGCACGGACGTCGCCTTCGCCACCGACACCGTCGGCTCCTCCGCCAAGGAGACCGTCGCGGCCCTCGCCGACGGCCGGGTCGCCGTCATCGAGAACCTGCGCTTCAACGCCGGCGAGACCTCCAAGGACGAGGCCGAGCGCGTGGCCTTCGCCCGCGAGCTCGCCGAGCTGGCCGACCTCTACGTCGGCGACGGCTTCGGCGCCGTCCACCGCAAGCACGCCTCGGTCTTCGACCTGCCCGCGCTGCTCCCGCACGCGGCCGGCTACCTCATCGCCACCGAGGTCGGCGTGCTGAAGAAGCTGACCGCCGAGGTCAAGCGCCCCTACGTCGTCGTCCTCGGCGGCGCCAAGGTCTCCGACAAGCTCGCCGTCATCGACGAGCTCCTCGGCAAGGCCGACCGCATCCTCATCGGCGGCGGCATGGCCTACACCTTCCTCTACGCCAAGGGCTACGAGGTCGGCATCTCCCTGCTCCAGAAGGACCAGGTGGACAAGGTCAAGGAGTACATGGAGCGCGCCGAGAAGAACGGCGTCGACCTCGTCCTCCCCGTCGACATCCTCGCCTCCGCCGAGTTCCCCGACATCAAGGGCGGGACCCCGGCCGTCTTCGAGACCGTCGACGCCGACAAGATCCCCGCGGACAAGGAGGGCCTGGACATCGGCCCCCGCACCCGCGAGCTGTACGCCTCGAAGATCGCCGACGCCGAGACCGTCTTCTGGAACGGCCCGGTCGGCGTCTTCGAGCACCCCGATTACGCGAACGGCACCCGCGCGATCGCACAGGCCCTCGTCGACAGCGAGGCCTTCACCGTGGTCGGCGGCGGCGACAGCGCCGCGGCCGTCCGGATCCTGGGCTTCGACGAGAACGCCTTCGGTCACATTTCCACCGGTGGTGGCGCCAGCCTCGAATACCTCGAGGGCAAGACGCTCCCCGGCCTCGCCGCCCTGGAGGGCTGAACCACAATGACGTCTGTCGAAAACGGCCGCACCCCGCTCATGGCGGGCAACTGGAAGATGAACCTCAACCACCTCGAGGCCATCGCCCACGTCCAGAAGCTCGCCTTCGCGCTCGCCGACAAGGACTACGACGCGGTCGACGTCGCGGTGCTCCCGCCCTTCACCGACCTGCGCTCGGTCCAGACCCTGGTCGACGGCGACAAGCTGAAGATCAAGTACGGCGCCCAGGACATCTCGGCGCAGGACTCCGGCGCCTACACCGGCGAGATCTCCGGCCCGATGCTGTCGAAGCTGAAGTGCTCCTTCGTGGCCGTCGGCCACAGCGAGCGCCGCCAGTACCACGGTGAGAGCGACGAGCTCTGCAACGCCAAGGTCAAGGCCGCCTTCAAGAACGGGATCACCCCGATCCTCTGCGTCGGCGAGGGCCTCGACGTCCGCAAGGCCGGCGGCCAGGTCGCGCACACCCTCGCCCAGGTCGACGGCGGCCTCAAGGACGTCCCGGCCGAGCAGGCCGAGACCATCGTGATCGCGTACGAGCCCGTCTGGGCGATCGGCACCGGCGAGGTCGCCACCCCCGAGGACGCCCAGGAGGTCTGCGGGGCGATCCGCGGCCGGCTCGCCGAGCTGTACTCCCAGGAGCTGGCCGACAAGGTCCGCATCCAGTACGGCGGCTCCGTGAAGTCCGGCAACATCGCCGCGATCATGGCCCAGCCCGACGTCGACGGCGCCCTGATCGGCGGCGCGGCGCTGGACGTGGACGAGTTCGTCAAGATCGTCCGCTTCCGCGACCAGTGAGTATGCGGTAGGGCCGATCCGTCGTACCCTTGCGGGGGCCGGGGGCTGCCGGCGCAGCCGTCGGCCCCCGCTTCCTCCCCGCAGCAGACGCAAGCCCAGAAAGTAGGAATCAGCCGTGGTTATGGGGTTCTCGATCGCCCTGGTCGTCTTCAGCGCTCTGCTGATGCTGCTCGTGCTGATGCACAAGGGCAAGGGCGGCGGCCTTTCCGACATGTTCGGCGGCGGCATGCAGTCCTCCGTCGGCGGCTCCTCCGTGGCGGAGCGCAACCTGGACCGCATCACGGTCGTCGTCGGCCTCCTGTGGTTCGCCTGCATCGTGGCGCTCGGCCTGCTGATGAAGTCGAACGGCAGCTGACGGTTCCGGCCATTTCGCCCGGCCCGCTCGGTCTTTACGTAAACTGAGGCGCCCACAGCGGGTATACCCTCACGCTGGGCGGCACCATCACGCAGGGAGTTACGACCGTGGCAAGTGGCAACGCGATTCGTGGAAGTCGGGTCGGAGCCGGGCCGATGGGCGAGGCCGAGCGCGGTGAGTCCGCGCCCCGTCTGCGCATCTCCTTCTGGTGCTCGAACGGGCACGAGACGCAGCCCAGCTTCGCCAGCGACGCGCAGGTCCCCGACACCTGGGACTGCCCGCGCTGCGGATTCCCGGCCGGCCAGGACCGGGACAACCCGCCCGCACCGCCGCGCACCGAGCCGTACAAGACGCACCTCGCGTACGTACGGGAGCGCCGCACCGACGCCGACGGCGAGGCGATCCTCGCCGAGGCCCTCGCCAAGCTCCGCGGCGAGATCTGACACGGCTTCGGCCGGGGCCACGCTCAAGAGTGACTGGGGGCCCGGCCCGTGGGAGTACGAATCCCGCGGGCCGGGCCCCTTTGTGTGCGTTGTCCCCCTTCGGATCCCTTAGGTTGGAGGCGGCGGGGCACAACAGGACGGAAGAAGTGGGTTGATGTCCGAGATGAACGCGGAAAGCCGTACGAGGCTGAACCGGCTGCCCGAGTGGAACGCGCTCGGAAAGCACCGGGAAGCGCTGGGGCAGACGCATCTGCGGGAGCTGTTCGAGACGGACCCGGGCCGGGGCACCGGGTACACCCTGCGGGTCGGCGACCTGCACATCGACTACTCGAAGCACCTCGTCACCGACGAGACCCTCACGCTGCTGCGCGAGCTGGCCGCGGCGACCGGCGTGACGGAGCTGCGGGACGCCATGTTCCGCGGCGAGAAGATCAACGTGACGGAGGACCGCGCGGTCCTGCACACCGCGCTGCGCGCCCCCGCGGACGCGGTCGTCGAGGTGGACGGCGAGAACGTGGTCCCCGCCGTCCACGAGGTCCTCGACAAGATGGCGGCCTTCTCCGGCCAGGTCCGGTCGGGGGAGTGGACCGGCTTCACCGGCAAGCGCATCCGCAACGTCGTCAACATCGGCATCGGCGGCTCCGACCTCGGCCCGGCGATGGCGTACGAGGCCCTGCGCGCCTTCACCGACCGCTCGCTGACGGTGCGGTTCGTGTCCAACGTGGACGGCGCCGACCTGCACGAGGCCGTACGGGACCTGGACCCGGCCGAGACGCTGTTCATCATCGCCTCCAAGACCTTCACCACCATCGAGACCATCACCAACGCCACCTCGGCGCGCGAGTGGCTGCTGGCGGGTCTGGGCGGCGACCAGGCCGCCGTGGCACGGCACTTCGTGGCCCTGTCCACCAACGCCGAGAAGGTCACCGACTTCGGCATCGACCCGGCCAACATGTTCGGCTTCTGGGACTGGGTCGGCGGCCGCTACTCCTTCGACTCGGCCATCGGGCTCTCCCTGATGATCGCGATCGGCGCGGACGCCTTCCGCGAGCTGCTCGGCGGCTTCCACACCGTGGACGAGCACTTCCGCACCGCGGCGCCCGAGGACAACGCCCCGCTGCTGCTCGGCCTGTTGGGCGTCTGGTACGGAGCCTTCTTCGACGCGCAGTCGCACGCGGTGCTCCCGTACAGCCACTACCTCTCCCGTTTCACGGCCTACCTGCAGCAGCTGGACATGGAGTCCAACGGCAAGTCCGTGGACCGCGACGGCAATCCGGTGGACTGGCAGACCGGTCCGGTGGTGTGGGGCACGCCCGGCACCAACGGGCAGCACGCGTACTACCAGTTGATCCACCAGGGCACCCGGGTGATCCCGGCGGACTTCATCGGCTTCGCCCGCCCGGTGGCGGAGCTCGAGCCGGCGCTGGAGGCCCAGCACGACCTGCTGATGGCGAACTTCTTCGCCCAGACCCAGGCGCTGGCCTTCGGCAAGACGGCCGAGGAGGTCCGCGCGGAGGGCGTCGCCGAGGCGCTCGTCCCGCACAAGACCTTCCAGGGCAACCACCCGACGACGACGATCCTCGCGGGTGACCTGACCCCGTCGGTGCTGGGCCAGCTCATCGCCCTCTACGAGCACAAGGTGTTCGTCCAGGGCGCCGTGTGGAACATCGACTCCTTCGACCAGTGGGGCGTCGAGCTCGGCAAGGTCCTCGCCAAGCGGCTGGAGCCGGCGCTGACCGAGGGCTCGCACGTGGAGGAGCTGGACCCGTCGACGCGGGCGCTGGTGGCCGCGTACCGGGAGCTGCGCGGGCGGTAGGAACGGCTGAGCGCCCCGTACCGGTCGGACGGCCGGTACGGGGCGCTCCGTGCTCCACGGCTCAGGAGGAGGCCGGCGGGTACAGCCCCGAGGGGAGCTTGGCCGCGGCGGCCCGGTCCAGCAGCCACAGGGTGCGGCTGCGGCCGTAGGCCTCGGCCGCCGGGGCCTGGACCCCGCCCGCCCCGCCGAGGGCGATGGCCACCGCGCCCGCCTTGTCCTCGCCGGCCGCCAGCAGCCACACCTCGCGGGCCGCGCGGATCGCCGGGAGGGTGAGGGAGACGCGGGTCGGCGGGGGCTTGGGGGCGCCGTGGACGCCGACGACGGTGCGCTCGGTCTCGCGGGCCGCCGGGTGCTCGGGGAACAGGGACGCCACGTGGGTGTCCGGGCCGACGCCCAGCATCAGCACGTCGAACCGCGGCACCGGGCCGTGGTCCTCGGGCGTGGCCGCCCGCGCCAGCTCGGCGGCGTACGCGGCCGCGGCGGCGTCCACGTCGGCCCCGTGCGGGCCGTCGGAGGCGGGCATGGCGTGCACGCGCGCCGGGTCCACCGGGACGGCGTCCAGGAGGGCCTCACGGGCCTGTACGTGGTTGCGCTCGGGGTCGTCGGCGGGGACGTAGCGCTCGTCGCCCCACCACAGGTCGATGCGGGACCAGTCGATCGCGTCCCGGGCCGGAGCCGCCGCGAGGGCCGCGAGGAGGCCGTTGCCGTTGCGGCCGCCGGTCAGTACGACGGAGGCGCTGCCGCGGGCGGCCTGCGCGTCCACGATCTTCGTGATGAGCCGGGCGGCTGCGGCCTGGGCCATCAGCTCCTTGTCCCGGTGGACGACCACCTGGGGAGTCGTCATGCCCATGTGCTGCCGCCTTCTTGGTAGTTCTGATGATGGTCACCCGGGGCTCCGCCCCGGACCCCGCGCCGTGCGCTCCGCGCCCGGTGCGCTCAAACGCCGCGCGGGCTGGAATTTCGCTGCGCGAAATCCAGCCCCGCCGGCGATTGAGGCGCGGGGGTCGGAC
>NZ_JBFBGN010000051.1:0-44172 GCF_040684675.1 Streptomyces sp. NPDC089915
GCCCGCGTACTGGACGTACTTGGCTTTCGCCCGGTGCGGCGAGAGCGCGTGCCAGGCGTCGCGGGGCAGACGGGAGTTTGACGACAGGCCCTAGGGGCGGGGACGGGGTCAGGTGGTGCCGATGCGGACGAGGGCCAGGGTGATGTTGTCGGGGCCGCCGGCCTCGATGGCGGCCTTCCACAGTTCGAAGGCGGCCCGGCCGTCGTCGTGGGCCCGCAGGACGGCGTCGATCTCCTCGTCGGGCAGCGGGTCGGTGAGCCCGTCGCTGCACACCAGGTAGCGGTCGCCGCCTGAGAGGCCGAGGGTGGTCACGTGGGGTACGGGGGTGCCGGAGGCGCGGCCGCCGCCGAGGGTCTGGGTGACGGCGGAGGTGGTGCGGCGGCCGGGTTCCGGGGGCGGGCTGTCGTCGACGCTGACCCGGCGCAGGCCGTCGGGGCCGGCGGCGTAGACCCGGCTGTCGCCCACGTTGAACACGAGCAGTGACTCCGCGAGGACGAGGACGCCCGCGACGGTGGTGGCCATGGTGAACAGCTCCGGGTGGCCCTCGGCGGCGGTGTTCACCTCGTAGTCGCAGACGTCCAGGGCGTCACGGAGGGTGTCCGGGCCGGTGAGGGTGGGGCCGAGGGCGGAGAGGCGGCGGGCGACGAGGGCGCTGGCGACCTCTCCGGCCGGCTGGCCGCCGAGCCCGTCCGCGACGGCGACGACCAGGGGCCGGCCGAGGGGGAAGACGAGGGTCTGGGGGCTGTCGGTCACGGTGGCGCACAGCGTCCAGGGTCCGGCGACGAGGCTGTCCTCGTTGTGCTCGCGGACCAGTCCGGCGTGGCTGAGCGCGGTCACCGCTACGTACGGCACCCCCTCATTGTCGCTCGGCGCGCCGAGGGCGGCACCATCGGGCGACACGCCGTGTCCGCGGGAGCGGAACGGTGCGATCCATCGAGTTTCGGCCAAGCCAACTCCATTGGCGCGTCCACATCATGACCTCCTGTCAATACCCGTGCACCGAGCCGCTAGGATCCCGGGCTGTTGTCCAAGATCTTCCGCAACCGATCGTTTGAGGGTTCTGATGGTTCGAGAGGGATCGCCCGGCAGTCCAGGGTCCGCCTCACCCGTCGCATGGGCGCTGCCCGCCCTGGTGACCGCCGCGATATCCGCGGCGGCCGCGGCGCTGGTGCCCGCGTCCGCCCGCGCCTCCGTCGCCTGGATCGGCGCCGCGGCCTGCGTGGCCGTCGCGCTGTCCTGTGCCGAGGCCGCCCGGCGCGGCCGGGCCGTGGCGTCGATGCGGGCCGTGGTGGCGGCGCGCGAGGAGGCCCTGGCGGTCCAGCAGGCCGAGACGGTGTGGCTGGCCGAGGTGCTGCTGCCCGACATCGTGGGCCGGCTGCGCAAGGGCGAGTTCCCCGAGGACGTGCTCACCTCGCTGGAGGACGACGACGTCCACCGGCCGGGGCTGACCCCGGAGTTCAGGGCGGCGCACCAGGCGGTGCTGCGCTCGGTGCTCGACGCCGTGGTCGCCGAGGAGGACCTGCGCGACTCCGCGCAGCGGGCCTTCGTGAACATCGCCCGCCGCGTCCAGGCGATCGTGCACCAGCAGGCCCAGGAGCTGCGCGAGATGGAGGACCGGCACGGGCAGGACCCGGCCGTCTTCGGGGACCTGCTGCGCCTCGACCACGGCACCGCGCTGATCGGCCGGCTCGCCGACTCCATCGCCGTGCTCGGCGGGGCGCGCCCCGGCCGCCAGTGGGGCAAGGCCGTCCCGCTGTACAGCGTGCTGCGCGGCGCGATGTCCCGGATCATCGACTACCAGCGCGTGGAGCTGCACTCGGTGACCCAGGTGGCCGTCGTCGGCCCCGCCGTCGAACCGCTCATCCACGCGCTGGCCGAGCTGCTGGACAACGCCACCCGCTACTCCCCGCCGCAGACCAGGGTGCACCTGACCGCGGTCGAGGTGAACTCGGGGATCGCCATCGAGATCGAGGACGGCGGCCTGAGCATGAGCGAGGAGGCCCGCAAGCGGGCCGAGCGGATGCTGCGCCAGGCGCAGGAGGGCATCGACCTCACCGACCTGGGCGAGACCCCGCGACTGGGCCTGGCCGTGGTCGGCCGGCTGGCGCAGGCGTACGGCTTCCGGGTCTCGCTGCGCTCCTCCGCGTACGGGGGCGTGCGCGCGGTCCTCGTCGTCCCGCAGGACCTGATCACCACCGTCTCGACGGCGACCGGCGTCGCGCACGGCATCGGTACGTCCTCCGGTCCGCGCGCGGCCCTCCCGGCGAAGGCCGGCGCGGCCTCCGCCCCGCACGAGGCGCAGCAGCGCCCGGTCACGGGGCCGCGGGCGCCCGTGGCGGACGACGACGAGGGGCCCGTCGTGACCGAGCGGACCCCGAACGGCCTTCCGCAGCGCCGGCGCAAGGACCGGGTCACCGCGGTGGTCGCGGAGGCCGTCGCGGAGCGGACGACGAGCACCACCACCGCCGCAGCGCCGGAGCGGGCCGAGGCCCAGCCCGGGATGTGGCTCGCCGCCTTCCAGAGCGGCCTGTCCGGGGACACCCGGCCCGCCGAGAGCCACTCGGCGGACGACCAGCACACGCACACCTCGCCGGCCTCGGTGAGCAAGGGGGAACAGCCGTGAGTCAGCAGCAGAGCAACATGGACTGGATGCTCAAGGACCTGGCCGAGAGCGTCCCGCAGACCCGGCACGTGATCGTGCTGTCCGCCGACGGCCTGCGGATGGCCCAGCACGGGGCGGAGACCGACACCGCCGACCGGCTGGCGGCGGCCTGCGCCGGCCTGCAGAGCCTGGCGGGCGCCGTCGCCTCCGAACTCCCGCACGGCAGCGGGCGGATGCGGCTGGTCGTCATCGAGATGGACGGCGGGTTCTTCTACCTGATGGCGGCCGGCGCCGGGGCGTACCTCGCGGTGCTGGCCGACGAGGGCGTCGACGCCGGACTGATGGGCCAGCGGATGCGGGACCTCGTGGCGCGGATCGGAGAGCATCTGAGCAGCCCGCCGCGCAGCGACAGGCTGACCGCGTGAGCGACCCCGGCAACAAAAGCTGGGAAGACGGCAGCCCGGAGCGCCTCTACGTGATCACGGGCGGCCGCAGTGAACCGCTGGGCCCCACCGGCCTCGACCTGGTGACGCTGATCGTCGCCACGGCGGGGCCCCGGCCCGGCATGCAGCCGGAACACTCGGCCATCGTGCGGTTGTGCCAGTCGCCGCTCTCGGTGGCCGAGATCTCGGCCTACCTCGGTCTGCCGGTGAGCGTGGTCACCGTGCTCCTCGCCGACCTCCTCGCCGCGAAGCGCGTGATCTCGCGCGCCCCCGTGGCCCCCGCCCGACTCCCCGACCTGGCATTGATTGAGGCAGTGATCGATGGACTTCGAAAGCTCTGAGCACCCCGCGGGGCCGCGGCGCGAGGACGCCCTGCCGGCGACGGCGGCGGCCGCGGTCAAGGTGGTGATCGTGGGCGGTTTCGGCGTCGGCAAGACGACCCTGGTCGGCTCGGTGAGCGAGATCCGGCCACTGACCACCGAGGAGACCATGACCCAGGCCGGGGTCGGGGTCGACGACACGGCGGGCGTCGAGCGCAAGAGCTCGACCACCGTGGCCATGGACTTCGGCCGGATCAGCATCAACGAGGAGCTGGTGCTGTACCTGTTCGGGACCCCGGGCCAGCAGCGGTTCTGGTTCCTGTGGAACGGCCTGTTCGAAGGCGCCCTGGGCGCGGTGGTCCTCGTCGACACCCGCCGGCTGGAGGTCAGCTTCGACGTGATCGGCCGGCTGGAGGAGCGCGGCGTGCCCTTCGTCGTGGCCGTCAACAGCTTCCCCGAGGCCCCCGTGTACCCCCTCGACGAACTGCGCGGCGCCCTCGACCTGCCGCCGTCCGTCCCCCTCGTCGCCTGCGACGCCCGCCGGCGCGAGTCCAGCCGTGACGTCCTGATGACGCTGATGCACTACCTGCACTCCCTCGCCGTGACCCCGGAGGCCTCGTGAGCACCCCCCAGCCCCCTTCCGCCCCGCCGCCGGGCTGCCCCGCGCACCGGCTCTACGGTCCGGAGGCCGAGGCCGACCCCATGGCCCTGTACGAGAAGCTGCGCGCCGAGCACGGGGCCGTGGCCCCGGTGCTGGTCCACGGCGACCTGCCGGCCTGGCTGGTGCTGGGGCACCGGGAGAACCTGGACGTGGCGCGTACGCCGTCGCGGTTCGCCAGGGACCCGCGCCGCTGGCGCGACCAGCAGGAGGGCCGGGTCCCGGCGGACCACCCCCTGTCGCCGATGACCGCGTGGCAGCCGGTGTGCCACTTCGTGGACGGCACCGACCACGAGCGGCTGCGCGGAGCGATCACCGAGTCCCTGGAGCGGTTCGACCACCGCGGCATCCGGCGGTACGTCAAGCGCTTCGCCGACCAGCTGATCGACGCGTTCGTGCAGACCGGGCGGGGCGACCTGGTCGCGGACTTCGCCGAGCCGCTGCCCATGCTGGTGATGACCCAGCTGGTCGGGGCCCCCGAGTCCTACGGACCTCAGCTGGTCGACGCGGCCCGGGACCTGATCCGCGGCACGGAGACCGCGGTCGCCAGCAACGAGTTCGTGACGGCCACCCTCCGGGAGCTGCTGGCCCGCAAGCGGGCGAGGCCGGGCCGCGACTTCACCAGCTGGATGCTGGAGCACCACGCGGCGCTCAGCGACGACGAGATGGTGGAGCACCTCCGGCTGGTGCTGATCGCGGCCTTCGAGACCACGGCGAACCTGATCGCGAACACCCTGCGGCTGGTCCTGACCGACGAGCGGTTCCGTGCGAGCCTCTCGGGCGGCCACATGACCCTGCCCGACGCCCTGGAGCAGGTCCTGTGGAACGAGCCGCCGCTCATGACGGTGCTCGGCCGCTGGGCCACGGGCGACACGGACCTGGGCGGGGTCCGGATCAAGGCCGGCGACATGCTGCTGCTCAGCCCCGGTGCGGGCAACCGTGACCCGGAGGTCCGCCCCGACACCGCGGAGGCAATCCAGGGCAACCGCTCCCACCTGGCGTTCAGCAGCGGACCCCACGAGTGCCCCGGTCAGGACATCGGGCGCGCCATCGCCGACACGGGCGTCGACACGCTCCTGGCCCGGCTGCCCGACCTGGAACTGGCCGTCCCCGCGGGCGAACTGGAGTGGGTCTCCTCGCTCATGACCCGCCACGTGGTGGCCCTGCCCGTCCGGTTCACCCCGCGCGGCGTCACCGTCACGGGGTCCACGCCGGCACCGGTCCGGCCCGAGCCGGCCGGGCCGGTCACGCCGGCCCGGCCGGTCTCCCGGCCGTCCTGGTGGCGGCGGCTCCTGGGCCGCGCCTGACGGACCGGCCCCGTCTCAGCCGTCGAGCCGCTGCCACCACCAGGCGAGAGCCGGGATGGGCAGCGGCTCGTCGCTCGGGTCGCTGGGCACCTCCGAGTAGGTGATGTCGTACGAGGCGCCTTCCACGGGCAGGGGGTTGCGGTTGCGCGGGCTGGCGTACCGGGGCGCCCGGTCGTGGTACGCGAGGTTTCCCGCGATCCACTGCTCCAGGGACACCAGGTAGCGGGCGAGTTCCCCGTCGGCCTCCTTGCCCAGCTGCTCCCGCAGGCGGACGAACAGGCTCATGGTCCGGTCCCGCAGCGCGTACGCCGCGGGCAGCGCCTCGGCGGGCGTACAGCCCTCCTGGTGGGCCAGCACGTTGACGACGTTCTGCTCCCATGGCGTCTGGTCGTCGTCCTTGTTGTACGAGAGCACGTCGTTGTCGCAGCTGACGACGAATCCCGCCGCGTCCGTCAGAGCCTGGACGGAGGGGGAGTACAGCACGTCCGAGGGCACATCGATCCCGTTGGCGACGTCGCACCAGGTGAGCAGGAACCGGGTGCCACTGCTGCAGATCCGCGAGGCGGTGAACTCGTCGAGGGAGGGCATCACCCCCCGCTCGTCGTTCGCCGTCTGCCAGGTCGCCCCGAACACCCATTCACGGACGCCGTGGGTGAAGCGGCGCAGCTGCCCCGGTCGGAGCATGGCCCGGGTGCGGGCCGCCAGATCCTCCAGGGCCGCGGTGTGCGGTCCCGGAGGCAGCAGGCCCGGCACGGGGGCCTCGACCGTACGGGCCAGCCGGGCACCGTGGAGTGCGACGCCCGCGGCGCGGCTCGCGGTGCCCGGCCCCGCCGATCCGGAGTCGTGCCAGTCGTCGGCGGCGAAGGCCCAGTAGTTCCACTCGGCGAAGAGCACCATCGGCTCCACGTCGCCGCGGGGGATGATGCGGCTGGTGAACTCGGCGGCGTGGGAGGCCAGGCCCCAGGCTCGCTCCGTGGCATCGGGGTAGAGCGCGAACGCGTCGGTCCAGGTGACGGCCCGCTCCTCGATCTCAGCGGCCCTCGGGTGCAGGAGTCCACGCTCTAACGGACAGTAGAACGGCGGGAGTTCCCAGCCGATGCGGCTGGGGAGATCCCGCTCGATGTGCACGGGCGACAAGGTCAGTGGCCTCCGTTCAGGCGGAAGAGCAGCAGCCGGGTCTCCAGGGCGTGGTCGCGCCAGATCCGGAACAGCTTCCCGTGGGTGATCGTCGATTCCTGCAGCCGCTCGCGGGTCCACGCGGGCCGGGGGCCGAAGTCCGCACGGTCCAGTTCGGCCGTGTTCCAGGCCATCGACTGGACCCAGAACTCGGCGACCCGGTCGGTCACGTCCTCGCACTGCTCCAGTTCGAAGCCGGCGGCCTCGGCGGCGGTGATGTACTCGGTGAGCGTGCCGAGGCGGGTCTTGTAGTAGCCGTCGATGAAGTCGGTCCACTCGGGCCGGCAGATGAAGTGCTCCTGGATGCCGAACCAGCCGCCCGGCTTCAGGGCCCCGGCCACGACCTCGAACAGGCGCCGGCGGTCCATGTAGCCGGAGCTCTCGTTGGCGTAGGCGGCGTCGTATCTTCGCTCCGGGGCGAATTCGTGGATGTCCGCGAGGAGCGGGGTGACCCGGTCGGCCACCCCGCCCTGGCGGGCGAACTCCGCGATGATCGGAACGTGTTCGGGGGTCACCGTGATCCCGGTGACCGAGGTCCCGTGCTCCTGGGCCCAGTAGAGCGAGCCTCCGCCGACCCCGCAGCCGATGTCGAGCAGGCTGGCGGGCGGGGCGGCGTGCACGCCCCAGGTCCGGGCCGCGTGGTCGACTATCGCCTCCTGGGACTCCACGATGCGGCTCTTGAGCACCCGTTGGGGGACCGTGGTGTTCAGTGCCGCGCCCGGGGCGAAGAGCCCCATGTGGAAGTGGACCCGGGGTCCGGGCCCGTACTTGTGCAGGATGTCGGCCGTCTTGCGGCTGTAGTAGAGGGGGATCTGCGTCTCGTCGAATGCCCGGTGATCGGCGGGGGTGTGCATGACGAGGTGACTGTCCATCGGTTCTCCGGTCCTGCGCTGGTGTGGGGATGTTCGTCCGGCCGCCCCACGGTGCCCTGAGTGATCGACAAGGGGGGTTGATCACTCAGGGGTTGAGCATAGTCACAGCAGAAACGGTCACATTTGCAGCAGAGTTGAACCAATGGGCAGGGGTGGTCAGATGCCGGACGCCCACGTTCCGATACCGAACCGCCCGTTTTCCACCCGGACTTCGAAGGCCCCCGTGCCGCCGAAGTGGGCGGGCACGACCAGCTCCCCTCGCTCCGCCGCGCGGCCCAGGGTGCGGCGGCGGGTGTCCGCCGCCAGGGCCGCGTCCATGCAGAAGCAGCTGTTGCAGGAGGGCCGCAGGACCTGCACCGGGCTGTGCAGCATGTCCCCGACGAAGACCGCCCGGTCGGAGCCGGAGGCCAGGCGCAGCACCGAGGAGCCCGGGGTGTGGCCGGGGGCGGCCTCCAGGGTGAGGTTGCCGTCGATGCGGTGGGAGCCCTCCCAGAGGTCCGCCCGGCCCGCCCGGTGGACGGGGGCGACGCTGTCCTCGTAGACCAGCCGGTCGATCTCCCGCGCGCCCCCGCCGTATCCGCCGCGCGGCCCGAAGTACGCGTCGTCGGCGGCCGGGATGAGGTAGCGGGCGTTGGGGAAGGCCGGGACCCACTCCCCGCCGGCGTCCACGGTGTTCCAGCCGACGTGGTCGGCGTGGAGGTGGGTGTTGACGACGACGTCCACCTCCTCGGGGCGGACGCCGGCCGCCGCGAGGTCTTCCATGAAGGTGCCCTGCCGCTGGTGGAAGTGGGGCGCCCCGGGGCGCTCGCGCCCGTTGCCCACCCCGGTGTCCACCAGGACGGTCCGGCCGCCGCTGCGCAGCACCCAGGTCTGCAGGGCGAGCACGGCCAGGTCGGCGTCGGGCTGCCAGTGGTCCGGCGCCAGCCAGTCCTCGTTCTCCTTCCACAGCTCGGCGCCGGCGTCGGGGACGAGGTCCGGGGCGGCCGCGAAGGGCCCGCGGGCCTCGATGACGCGGGTGATCTCGACGTCCCCCAGGACGAGGGTCTGCGTGTTCTCGTTGGTCATGTGCACCACCCTAAGCAGCGGGGGTGAGCCGCCCAATGCGCGTTCCGCTCAAGCGAATACGCGTCCCGCTCACCGGGCTCCGGCGTCGGCGGTACCCTGCGCGCATGGACGTGGTGAGCGACGCGATCTCCGCCGTCCGCCTGGGGCGGCCCTCCTCGGACCGGGTGCGGGTCGGCGGCACCTGGTGCGTACGGCTGGACCCGTACGAGGGGGCGGGCTTCCACATCGTCCTCGCGGGCGGCTGCTGGCTGCTGGCCGACGGCGGCGAGCCGGTGCCCCTCGCCACCGGCGACGCGGTGCTGCTGCCGCACGGGGCGGGCCACGTGCTCGCCGACTCCCCCGTCGACGCGGCGGCCGCGGCGCGGGCCCTGCCGCTGGAGCGGTACCGCGAGGCGCGGGGCGCCCACGCCCCGCAGCCGGGCCGCGCGACGGTGGAGATGCTGTGCGGCAAGTACCGGCTCGACCGCAGCCGGGTGCACCCGCTGCTGGCGGAACTGCCGGGCGTGGTCCGCCTGCCGGGCGGGGCGCACGCCGAACTCCAGTCGGCCATCGCCCTGTTGAGCGGTGAGCTGGACGCCCGGCGGCCGGGTTCCTCGATCGCCCTGCCGAGCCTGCTCGACCTGCTCCTCGTCTACATGGTCCGCGCCTCGGTGGCCGGGGCGGCGCCGGGGTCCTGGTCGGCCGCCCTCGGCGATCCGGTGACGGCCGCCGCCCTCCAGGCGATGCACGCGGATCCGGCGGCCCCCTGGAGCGCGGAGCGCCTGGCCGCTGAGGCGGGCGTGTCCCGCCCGACCCTGGTGCGCCGGTTCACCCCGCTGGTGGGCCGTCCGCCCATGGCGTACCTGACCTGGTGGCGGCTGACGCTCGCCGCGACCCGGCTGCGCGACACGCCGGACTCGCTGGCGTCCATCGCGGCCCGGGTCGGCTACGGCAGTCCGTACGCCCTCTCCCACGCCTTCGCGCGGGAGTTCGGCACCACGCCGGGCCGCTACCGGGCCGCGCTCGGCCCGACCCCGGTCTGAACCTGTTCAAACGAGCGGATACCGTGGGTCCCCTGGATGTGCCCGGAGCGCGCAGGCCCCCCGGGCATCCGTCTGTCCGAGGAGTTCGCATGGCAAGCCAGACCCGTACCGCGCTGGTCGAGGACCTGATGGAGCGCTTCCCGCACGTGCCCCGGGAGGCCGTGATCAAGGAGGACCTGCTGCGGGGCGGCATGGCCTTCGACGAGTCCGCGCTCAGCGGGGGCGGCGCCGACGGGCCGGGCGGCGGGGACGTCAAGCCGAAGTCCTACTTCATCTTCTCCTTCGACCACCGCACCCTGCCCGAGCTGGGCGCCGCCGCGCTCAACCGGCCGCCGGAGGAGATCGTGCTCACCGGCGGCCCGTACGGGCTGCGCCGCACGGTGGTGTCGGTACGGGTCAACCCGGACTCCCCGTACGTGGTGCGCGGCGGCGAGGACGGCACCCTGGGCCTGTACCTGGACGGGGTGCGGATCTCCGACGTCGGGCTGCCGCCGATGCCGGAGTACTACCGGCACAAGCTGTCGAACGGCAAGTCGGTGATGGAGGTCGCGCCGACGATCCAGTGGGGCTACCTGATCTACCTGACCGTCTTCCGGGTGTGCCAGTACTTCGGCGCCAAGGAGGAGTGCCAGTTCTGCGACATCAACCACAACTGGCGCCAGCACAAGGCGGCGGGCCGCCCCTACACCGGGGTCAAGCCGGTCGAGGAGGTGCTGGAGGCCCTGGAGATCATCGACCGGTACGACACGGCGGGCACCTCGCGGGCGTACACCCTGACCGGCGGTTCGATCACCTCGCAGGTCGGCGGCCGTGACGAGGCCGATTTCTACGGCCACTACGCCCAGGCCATCGAGGAGCGCTTCCCCGGCCGCTGGACCGGCAAGGTCGTCGCCCAGGCCCTCCCCCGGGACGCCGTGCAGCGCTTCCACGACTACGGCGTCAAGATCTACCACCCGAACTTCGAGGTGTGGGACCGCCGGCTGTTCGAGCTGCACTGCCCGGGCAAGGAGCGCTACGTCGGCCGCGACGAGTGGCACCGCAGGATCCTGGACTCGGCCGAGGTCTTCGGCGCGCGCAACGTGATCCCGAACTTCGTGGCGGGCATCGAGATGGCCGAGCCCTTCGGGTTCACCAAGGTGGGCGAGGCCATCGAGTCGACCACCGAGGGGCTGCGGTTCTTCATGTCGCACGGGGTGGTGCCGCGCTTCACGACCTGGTGCCCGGAGCCGACGACCCCGCTGGGCAAGGCGAACCCGCTGGGCGCGCCGCTGGAGTACCACATCCGGCTGCTGGAGGCCTACCGGGCGACGCTGGAGGAGTTCGGCCTGAGCTCCCCGCCCGGGTACGGGCCGGCCGGTCCCGGGCGCGCGGTGTTCTCCGTCAGCTCGTTCATGGACAGCCTGGAGGGGCTGGAGGAGCCCGGGGGCGACGCCCCCGCCGCTTCCTGACCTCCTCTTCCGCTTCTCCCCGCACAGCACGGCCCCAGGGGCCCGGTCCGCACGGACCGGGCCCCTTCGCCATGCGGCGGGGGCTCGCGGGCCTCGTTCCGGATCGGGGGCCCGGCGCGGCAAGGTAGCAGCCTTCCGCGGGCCCCGGCCGATGTTTGTCCGATGGTGATGGTCCTTCCGCGACGGCGCCGCGAGGGGCACTAGCGTCCCGTGCCACCCAGCCCACCGAGCGAGGAGGCAGTGTGCTGTCATTGCGGCGGCGATCCACCGGCGGCCTGTCCGCGGCCACGAGATACACGATCGGGAGCGGCCTGGTCATCAGCGCGCTGGTGGTCACGCTGGTCGCGCTGCTGGTCCCGGTCTCGAAGTTCGGCGACCGGGCGGCGGCCGCGCCGGCGGGGCGGCCGGCCCTGCCCGCCGGGGTCGAGGACGACGGCGGCGGGACCATGAGCACGGCGTACGGGCCGCTGAGCGTCGTGGACCGGGACTTCGTCCGCAAGGTGCGGCTCGCCGGCCTGTGGGAGCTGCCCGCCGGGCGGCAGGCCCAGCAGCGCGCGACCCGGCCCTCGGTGCGTACCGCCGGGGAGCACCTGGTGGCGGGCCACACCGAGCTGGACCGGCAGGTGATCCAGGTCGGCCAGGCCCTCGGCGTGGACCTGCCCGACCGGCCGTCCGCCCAGCAGCAGGCGTGGCTGGACCAGCTGACGGCCGCTCAGGGGCCGGAGTACGAGCGGCTGTTCGTCCAGCTGCTGCGCCGGGCGCACGGCAAGGTGTTCGCGCTGCTGGCGCAGGTGCGGGCGCAGACCCGCAACTCGATGGTGCGCTCCCTGGCGACCTCGGCCAACACCACCGTCCTGGACCACATCACGGTCCTGGAGGACAGCGGGCTCGTCGACTTCGACTCCCTCTCCGACCCGTCCCCCGCGCCCTCCTCCCCCGTTCCGGCCCGGCCCCAGGGGGCCTCGGCCCCTCCGATGTCCGACCGACGATACGAAGTGAAGTGATCGCATGAGTCAACAGGGCCACAGGCGCCCCCGGTTGTCGAAGAAGCTGCTGGCCGTGGTCAGCGCCCTGGTGCTCGGCGGCGGCGGGGTGGCGATCGTCGCCGGCAACGCGAACGCCGGCCAGGACGCCTCCCGGACCGGGCAGGTGACGGCAACCATCGACTGTCCGGACGTGGGCGACCGGCTCACGGCCGTACCCGACGGGGCCAGGGCGGAGGTGGACGAGAACCTCGCCCAGCTGGACGTCCAGGTCGCCGACGCCTACCGGCAGCTCGCCGGGGGCCAGGTCAAGGGCAAGGCGCAGCAGGACGCCCTGCTGGGCTGGCTGCGCGACCAGCGCGGCACGACCATCTCCCGGGTGTCCGGCGCGATAGGCCGCGCGGGCGGGCGCGACGAGGGGCTGGGGACGCTCAGCGGGTGCGCGATGAAGGAGGCGTCGGCGCAGGACGACGCGGCCGCCGACGGTGCCCGCAGCGTCGGGCTGAAGGGCGGGCCGGCGAAGAACGACTTCGTCGACATCACCCGGGTGCGGCCCAACGTGAAGACCCCGGCGAACTCGGCGGCCGCCTCCAAGGGCTCCTTCACCTCGGAGTGCGGGCGCAACGAGAACGGCCACTTCAACCCGGACAACGTGATCGTCGCCCCGGGCGTCTCCAACGGCGCGCACCACATGCACGACTACGTGGGCAACAGGACGACGAGCGCCTTCTCCACGAACGACAGCCTCGCCGCCTCCGGGACCACCTGCGCCAACGGCGACCAGTCCACCTACTACTGGCCGGTGCTGCGGCTGCGCGACGGGAAGGCGGAGCGCGACGCGAAGGCCCCGGGCGGCGGGCAGGACGCCAACGTGGGCACGATCCTGCGGCCCAAGGTGGCGAGCATCAGCTTCAAGGGCAGCCCGGCCGGCCCGGTCAAGGCGATGCCTCGCTTCCTGCGGATCATCACGGGCGACGCGAAGGCCTTCAGCAACGGCACGGCCAACGCCAACGCCTCCTGGAGCTGCACCGGTTTCGAGGACCGGCAGCTGAAGGACAAGTACCCGGTCTGCCCCAAGGGCAGCGACGTCGTGCGCACCTTCACCTTCCAGAGCTGCTGGGACGGCCGCAACACCGACAGCGCCAACCACCGTACGCACGTGGCCTTCCCGGACGCGTCCGGGCGCTGCAAGAAGGGGTTCACCGCGATCCCGCAGCTGGTGGAGCGGATCACGTACGGGGTGGCGCCCGGGGCGCGGTTCGCGGTGGACAGCTTCCCGGAGCAGCTGCACAAGCCGGTGACCGACCACGGTGACTTCATCAACGTGATGTCCGACGCCCTGATGGCCCGGGCGGTGGGCTGCGTCAACGGCGGGCGGTCCTGCCGCTGATCCGCGGCGGACGCGCGTACGGCCGGCCCGGAGCCCCTCGGCTCCGGGCCGGCCGCATGACCGGGGTGAACGGGCCGACGGTCAGAGCCCGTTGACGCGGGCCATCCGTCCGACGACCAGGGGGGTGAAGTCGGGGGTGACCACGCGGGCGGCGCGGCGGGCCACCCGGGAGTGGCGGCGGCGGACCTGGGCCATCAGGCGGCGGCTGCGCAGGGCCATCTCCAGTTCGAAGCGGGTGCGGGGGTCGCGCAGTCCGGGACCGAAGAGCTTCTCCAGCTGGCGCATCCGGTAACGGACGGTCTGGGGGTGGACGTTGAGGGCCTTGGCCGCCTCGGGGGCGCCGCCGCCCTCCAGCCAGGCGAGCAGGGTGACCTCCAGCCGCTCGCTCTGGCGCGGGGTCAGATCGGCGAGCGGCCGCAGCCAGCGGGCGGCCAGGGCGTGGGCCAGGGGTTCGTCCTGGAGCAGCAGGAGGGTGGAGAGGTGGTCGTCGACGAAGACGGCCCGGGCGTCGAGGCCCGCGCGGGCGGGGGTGAGGGTGAGCAGGCGCAGGGCCCAGCGCAGGGAGGAGGCGGTGTCGCGGAGGGGGACGGCGTGGCCGACGGCGGCGAAGCGGCCGCGCAGCGGGGCCTCCAGGGCCGCGCGGGTGTCGGGGTCGTTGCTGGGGAGCAGCAGGCAGGGGCGGCCGGCGAACATGCCGGCCAGGGCGTCGTCGAGGACGGCCGCCAGCTGCTGGGCCTCGCCGGGGGTGGCGAGCGCGACGGCCCGGACGGCGGCGGGCAGGGGCCAGCCCGCGGTCCGGGCGAGGTCGTCGAGGGAGTCCTGGGAGGCGGCGCGGTCGTCGGTGAGGGCCTTGAAGAGCTCCTGGCGCACCCGGTCGGGCGCGGCGGCGCCGGCCTCGTGCCGGGCGGGGTGGGCGTCACGTTGGGCGGGGACCCGCGCGGCGCCCTGGAGGTGGCCCTGTGCGCGGCCGTCGCCGCGGACGGCTTCGGGGGCGCCCTCGCGGGGGTCCTCCCGGCGTCCGTCGTGCCGGACCTCGTCCACGCCGTCGTGCCGGACCTCGTCCACGCCGTCGTGCCGGACCTCGTCGACGCCGTCGCGTCCGCCGCCGTGTGCGCCGTCGAGGACGGGGCCGAGGACGTCCTTGCCCTCGTGCCCGCCCTCCTCGCGCAGGGGTTCGTCGCGCAGGGGCTCGTCGCGGTAGCCGAGGGCGGTGCAGAGGGCCTCCTCCACCCGCTGCCTGATCAGATCGTCGTCGACGGCCTCATTACCGTCGACAAGTGTGGAGAATCCGGGAATTCCCTGTAGGAGCTCCTCCACTATCTCCGCGGCCAGTGCGGGGAGTTCCCTGCGCACGGCACGCGTCCACTCTCCTCGCGGGCGGGACCAGATGCGGTTCAGAAGTTCGCACATCGTTTCCTCGTTCTTGCCGGGGTGAGGCCTGTCCGGTGGAGCGGCGACAAGCCCGTCAGGGTTGTCTGCCTCGCCAACGACCCTGCCTGTCAAGAGAGTTGCAGCCCCCACGCGCCCTTCTGGAGGGATCCGGCCACTTTTGCGCCCTACGGGTTTGCCTTGTTTTTGCCCCCGGGGACGCATAGACGGCACGCGGCGCGGCGGCCTGTCGCGACCTCCACTGGAGGGGAATCTTCCGGCGTCGTTCGATGCGCCGGAGACGCGGTGCGAGAAATTATCACGTTTCGATAAATCCTGTGGAGATGCTGCGCAGCTCCACGATGCTGCTGCACTCCGGCCCCGAGCCCCTTCGGCCGGCGCGGGAATTCCACAGCGCTGCCGGCCGTCACGACCAAGAACCCCGGGTGCCGAGCGCCAGGTGGACTGTGCTCGGTGTCCAGGTGCACAGGAGAACTGGATGCCCCTGCCCCAGCCGCACATACCCCGCTCCCACCGGTCGCGACGCAGGAGCCGCCACGCGGCGGCGGCCCCGGCCGCGGGACGGCGGGCCGTCCGCCGGCCCCCGCTCCTGCCCTCCTCCGGCAGGCTGCGCCCCAGCGCCCTCTGCGCCGCCGGGGCCGCCCTCGTCTCCCTCGTCGTGGCCGTCCGCGCCGGGGCCCTGTCCCGGCTGTGGGAGTTCCTCGACTTCGGGGCGGGCGTGCTCGCGCTCGTCAGTCTCACCGCCACCGTCCTGTGGGGCCTGGCCGCCACCGACCGGGCCGTCCTCGGCTCCGGCCACCGGCTGCTGGCCCAGGGCGTGCACCGCGGGCTGGCCGTGTCCGGCCTGGGCTTCCTCGCCCTGCACGTCTGGGTCAAGGTGGCCCAGGCGCACACCACGGCGTCCGGTGCCTTCGTCCCCTTCGCGGACGCGGACCGGCCCGTCCTGATCGGCCTGGGCACCCTGGCCGGATATCTCTTCGTCTCCGTCGCGGTCTCCGGAGCCGTGCGTAGTGTGTTCGCGGTCAAGAACCGCTCCGTGTGGTGGCGGGCGCTGCACATCGGTGCCTACCCGGCCTGGGGGGCCGCGCTGGTGCACGGGCTCAAGGCGGGCCGCGCCGCCGACGCCTGGGTGACGGCCTCCTACGGCCTGTGCCTGGCCGGGGTCGCCGTCGTCATCGGGCTGCGGCTGCGCTCCCGGCGGCTCGGCGCGGCCCCGCGTCCGGCCCCCTCCCCCGAGCCGCCGGCCGGTCGGACCGTGGGCGGGCGGGCGTCCTTCGTCCGGGACGAACCCCTCACCGGGATGCCCTCCGTCCCCGGACAGCGCTCCGCCCCGGAGACGGACGCCGCCGCCCGCCCCGCCCCGCCGCCGCCCCGGCCGCAGGCCCAGCCGTACGCCGCCGCCGTCACGGCCCCGCCGGGCACGGGCGACGGCCGGGCCGGGGAACGGCCCGCCGGCCGCGAGGGGTGGCTGTGAGCGGCCCGGCGGAGCGCCCCGGCCTCGGCTGCGTGGGCGCGCCCCGGCTGCTGACCGGGCTCGACCGGACCGCGCGGCTCGACCGCGACGCCCACCTGGCGGCGCACGGCCCCCTGCCGCGGCTGCGTCCGGACGAACTCGCCGACCTCGCCTCGGACATCGACCTGCGGGGGCGGGGCGGTGCGGGGTTCCCCTTCGCGCGCAAGCTGCTGGCGGTGACCCGGTCCGCGCGGGAGAAGCAGTCCGCCACCGCCGTCGTCGTCAACGGCAGTGAGGGGGAGCCCAGTTGCCTGAAGGACACGGCGCTGCTGCTGCACGCCCCGCACCTGGTGCTGGACGGCGCCCTGCTGGCCGCGGCCGCCGTCTCCGCCGAGGAGGTGGTGGTGGCCGTCACCCGGGCGGACGTGGAGCGGTCGGTGCGGGACGCCGTCGACGAACGGGGGCCGGGCGGACGGCGGGTACGCGTGGCGCGCCTTCCCGAGCGGTTCGTGACCGGCGAGGGCACCGCCCTGGTCAGCGGCCTCAACGGCGGGCCCGCGCTGCCGTCCGGGCAGCGGGTGCGCACCAGCGAGCGCGGCCTGGGCGGGATGCCGACCCTGCTCTCGAACACCGAGACGTACGCCCAGCTCGCCGTCGCGGCCCGGCTCGGGGCCCCGGCGTACCGCTCGGCCGGGCTGCCCTCCGAGCCGGGGACGGTGCTGCTGACGGTCGCCGGGTCCACGGTCGTCGAGGCCCCGTCCGGCACCTCCCTGGCGTACGTCCTGGACCTGTGCGGGCACGGCGTCGGCCAGGGGGTGCTGGTCGGCGGCTACCACGGCCGCTGGCTGGATCCCGGGGCGGCCCGCTCCGCCGACGTGTCCCGGCAGTCCCTGGCGGCCTTCGGCGCGGTGCTGGGGGCCGGGGCCGTGCTGCCGCTGCCCGAGGGGACCTGTCCGGCCGGGGAGGTGGCCGCGGTGGCGCGCTGGATGGCCAAGGAGTCGGCCGGCCAGTGCGGGCCGTGCGTACGGGGGCTGCCCGCGCTGGCCGACGTACTGGAGGACGCCGTCCGGGGCGGGGGCCGGGGCGCGCTGGAGGCGGTGGAGGCCCGGCTGGCGGCGGTCCGGCGCCGGGGGGCGTGCAGCCATCCGGACGGCACCTCGCACTTCGTCGCCTCGGCGCTCGCCGCGTTCCCCGAGGAGTTCCGCGACCACGCCCTCGGCAGCGGCTGCGGCCGTCCGGTGGCGGGATCGCTGGCGCTGCCCCGCGACGAGGCCGGGGGCGGGGGCGCGGAGCGGCTGGTCGTCGACTGGACGCTGTGCAAGGGGCACGGGCTGTGCGTGGACATCCTCCCCGACGTCGTCCGGCTCGACGCGGACGGCTACCCGGCCCAGGCCTCCATGCCGGTCCCGGCGCGGCTGCGGCCCAAGGCCCTGCGCGCGGTGCGGCGCTGTCCGGCGCTCGCGCTGCGCTTCCGGGAATGAGCCGCGCACGGCCGCGACCGGCCCGGGAGTTCATTCCTGTCGCGATCTGACAAATTCCCGGGGAATGCGGCTCCGACCGGCCCGGGCCCCGTATCAATGGGCGAAGGCAGTGAGCCCGCGGGATCGAACCAGAACCTCGAGGAGAGATCGTGAAGACAATGCGCCGTGAAATATTCGCCGGGTCGGCGGCGGTCGCGGTACTGCTGTTGGCGACCGGTTGCGGTGCCGGCGGGAATTCCGCCGAAAAGGGAAGCACGGTGAAACCCGTGAGCGACAGCAAGCAGCTCGATCTGTACGGGTCCTCGGACTACGGGCCGGGCTCCGGGGCGGGCTCGGGCTACGGCGGCGGATCCGGCGACGCCCCGGCCGACGGGGGCGCGAAGAGCGGCCCGGCCGGGCAGCTGAAGGCCCAGGAGAGCCCGGGCCTGGGCACGGCCGTCACCGACGGCTCGGGCTTCACCCTCTACCGGTTCGACAAGGACACGGCCAAGCCCCCGAAGTCCAACTGCGAGGGCGACTGCGCCAAGACCTGGCCGGTCGTCCCGGCGGACGACGCGCAGGCCGGGGCGGGGATCGACGCCGCGATGCTGGGCTCGGTCACCCGGTCCGACGGCACCCGGCAGCTGACCGTCGGCGGCTGGCCGGTGTACCGCTACGCGAAGGACGCCAAGGCGGGGGACGCCCTCGGCGAGGGCGTCGGCGGCACCTGGCACGCCGTGGGCCCCGACGGGAAGCCGGCCGCGGCGGGCAAGGCCGCGGGCGCGGGGTCGGGAACCGGCTCGGGAACGGGGTCGGGAATGGGCTCCGGAATGGGCTCCGGAATGGGAATGAACATGGGGTCGGGGGCGAATCCCGCACCGGACGGGAAGAAGGTCTCGCTCTCGGTCCGGCAGAATGCCCAGCTGGGCGGAATTCTGCAGAACGCGGAGGGCTGGACCCTCTACCGTTTCGACAAGGACAGTGCCTGGCCGATGAAATTCGGCTGCCTCGACGCCTGCCTGGACACCTGGAAGCCCGCCAAACCGGTGGACAAGGCGGAGGTCTCCGGAATTCCCGCCGAACTGGTCGGCTCGGTGAAACGGCCGGACGGTTCCGAGCAGTTGACGATCGACTGCTGGCCCGTCTACACGTTCACCGGCGACAAGCAGCCGGGTGACGCCAACGGGCAGGGCAAGCAGGGCCTCTGGTTCGCCGTCACCGACAAGGGCAAGAAGGCGAAGGCCGCCGGCTAGCACCGGCCCGCCCGCCCCACCCGCCCCCCGATCCCGTGGTGCCCGGCCCCCCTCCCCCGCCGGGCACCACGGCCTTCCTCCGCCCCGACTCTCCCGTGAGGTCGCCATGCCCCCGTCCGACCGCCGGATCCGCCGCGCACTCGCCGCGGGCGCCGTCCTGTGCGCCGTACTGGCGGCGGGCGCCTGCGCCGGGCCCGGACACCCCGGGTCCGCGCACGCCGCCCACGCCGCGCACGCGCAGAGCGCGGCCCCGGCCGCCTCCGCGTCCGCCTCCCCCGCGACGGTCGAGCAGATCGCCGCCGCCCTCGGCTGCACCGCCGAACTGGGCACCCAGGCCGAGGAACTGCGCCAGGGGGCCTGCGAGACCGGGCAGGGCGCCTACCGCATGACCACCTTCGCCGCCGAGACGGGCCTGCGCTCGTGGCTGGCCGAGGCCGAGCCGTACGGCGGCGTCTATCTGGTCGGGAACCGCTGGGTGGTCACCGGGCCCTCCGCGGACGCCCTCGCCGGACTGCGCGAGCGGCTCGGCGGCAGTGTCGAGAACGGCGCGGCGCACACCGGCCATTGAGCACCGGCCACCGGGGCGCGCCGTACGCGCCAACTCCTGCGGAAGTTCGGCCGGTTGTCCGGAATCACCTCGTTCGCGAGGAGGACGAGAGCCACCGCGAGGGATGATTCGCCCAGCCGCCCGGTACTCCAAGGTGGGCAGGGAACCGCCCCTCTCCGAAAGGAACGGCTCTTCCGTGCCGCAGCCCAAACGCCTCGCGCCCCTGCTCGCCGCAGCCGGCCTACTGGCCGCCTCCCTGCCCGTCCTGACGGCCACTCAGGCCGCTGCCGACCCCGCCGCCCAGGAGTACGCGCCGCCGAAGCCCGCCTGGCACCGGTGCGACCCCGCGCAGCCGGCCTCGTACGAGTGCGCGACCCTCAAGGTGCCGCTGGACTACAGCCGGCCCAGGGGGCGCACCCTGGACCTCGCGATATCCCGGGTGAAGAGCCCGGACCCGGCCAAGCGGCGCGGGGTCCTGCTGATGAACCCCGGCGGTCCCGGCGGTCCCGGGCTCGACCTGCCGCTGATGGCGGACGGGGCGCTGCCCAAGGAGGTGCGGGAGCAGTACGACCTGATCGGCTTCGACCCGCGCGGGGTCGGCGCCAGCAGCCCGGTCAGCTGCGGACTGACCGACGCGGAGCAGGAGTTCCAGCGCGCCTACCGGCCGGAGACCTTCCCCTCGGACGTGGCGTGGGCGCGCACCGTCGCGGACAAGTGCCGGGAGAAGGCCGGGGCGGTGCTCCCGTACGTCACCACCCGCAACACCGCCCGTGACATGGACGCGATCCGCGCGGCCCTGGGCGAGCGGAGGATCTCGTACCTGGGCTACTCGTACGGGACCTATCTGGGCGCGGTGTACACGCAGTTGTTCCCGGCCCGGACCGACCGGTTCGTGCTGGACAGCGCGGTCGACCCGCAGCGGATCTGGCGCGGGATGCTCCAGGTGTGGGCCACGGAGGCCGAGCCGGCGTTCGCGCGCTGGACGCGGTGGACGGCGGAGCGCGACGCGGAGTACCACCTGGGGGCCACCCCGGAGGCGGTGTCCGCGGCCTTCTGGGGCCTGGTGGCGCGGGCGGACCGCGAACCGGTGGAGTTCCAGGGCCAGAAGCTCACGGGCGACGACATCCGCAAGGCCCGCCCGCTGTTCTTCTCCCCGGCGCAAGCCGCCCCGCTGGTGAGCGCGATCAAGGCCGCCGCCGACGGCACCCCGCAGCCCCGGGGCCTGTCCGTGCCCGACCTGCGGGAGTCCCTGCGGGGCAGGGCCGCCGAGCCCGCGTCGGACAACTCCACGGCCGTGTTCTGGTCGGTGGTGTGCGGGGACACCGACGCCTGGCCGCGCGATCCCGAGCAGTACCGGCGCGACGCGGAGCGGGACAAGGCCCGGTACCCGCTGTACGGGGACATGGCCTCCAACATCAAGCCGTGCGCCTTCTGGCAGCGGCCCGCGGAGGCGGCCACGCCGATGCGGACCCGGGCGGACGTGCTGACGGTCCAGAACGAGTGGGACTCGCAGACCCCGCTGGTCAGCGGGCAGGGCCTGCACCGCGTCCTGAAGGGGTCGAGGATGGTGCTCGCCCTCGGCGGCGAGGGGCACACGGTGTACCTGTCCGATCCCGGTTCCTGCGTGAACGCGACGGTGAACACCTACCTGACCACCGGCCGGCTGCCCGCCCGTGACGTGACCTGCACGACGGCCCCGGCCCCGGAGCGGCGGGCCGGCTCCCTGCCGGGTCCGTCCCCGCTGCCCTTCCCGGCCGGGCCCGGACGGTTCTGATCCCCGCGCCGGGGGCGTCCCTCACGCCCCCGGCGCCCGCCACCGGCGGCGGTACGCGGCGCAGCGGGGTCGCCAGGCCCGCCGCGAGGATCAGCAGGCACAGCGCGCCGCCGGCCACGCTGGCCGCCGGCACCCCGTAGCGGGCGCCCGCGACCGTCAGGACGGCCGCGCCCACGGGGCCGGCGGCGTTGTGCACCGTCCAGAAGGCGGAGGTGACCCGGCCGAGCAGCGCGTCCGGGGTCACCTCCTGGCGCAGGGTCATCGAGCTGACCCCGCCGAGGGTGGTGCCGAACATGAACACGGCGGCCAGGAAGGCGATCACGGGCACGCTGCGGCTGACGCCGGTGCCCGCCACCGCCACGGCGATCAGCCCGACGGAGCCCAGCCAGCAGGGTCCGAAGCCGAGGGCCCGGCGCAGCCGGCCGGCCGCGAGGGCCGCGGCGATGACCCCGAGCCCGCTGAGGGCGATCACGTAGCCGAGGGTGGCCGCGTCCCGCCCGAGGTCCTCCCGGACCCGGTAGATCAGCAGGTCGGTGGCGCCCATGGTGACGAAGGTCAGCAGGGTGAGCAGGACGGTCAGGGGGCGCAGCAGCACGTGCCCCCACAGGAAGCGGAAGCCCACGGTGAAGACCTCGCGCAGCCGTCCGGCCCCGGGGGCCGGCGCGGGGGCCCGGTCCGGCGGCGTGCGGTGTGCGAAGGTCACCCAGCGCAGGCTCACCGCCGAGACGAGGAAGGTCAGCCCGTCCACCCCGAGGGCCCATTCGCCGCCCGGACCGGCGGTGATGAACCCGGCGGCCACCGGCCCGGCCAGGGTCCCGAGGGCGAAGGTGCCCATCAGCCGCCCGTTGGCGGCGGTGAGGTCCCCGGGCCCGACCAGGTGCGGCACGGCGGTCACGTACGCCACGTCGAACACCGTCTTCAGGACGGTGACGAGCGCGGTCAGCAGGTACAGCAGCCACATGCGTGGCCCGGCGGTGAGCCAGACCAGCGGGACGGCGCCGAGCAGCAGGGCCCGGAGCAGGTCGCAGGCGATCATCAGGCGGCGGCGGTCGGTGCGGTCCACCACATGGCCGGCGAACAGCCCGGTGAGGATGCCGGTGACCCCGGAGACCACGGTGATCAGGCCCATCTGGACGAGGGACCCGGTGGCGGCGAGGACGAGCATGGGCAGCGCGACCAGCGAGAGCGAGCCGCCGATGACGGACAGGGCCTGGCCCAGCCAGAAGACGGTGAAGTCGCGGCCCAGCCGGGCCCGGGCGGGGGTCGCCACCCCTCAGCCCAGCAGGGCGTACACCGTGGAGGCGGTGGCGGCGGGGTCCTGGGCGCCGTCCGGGGTCATGACGGCGTCGGCGAAGGCCATCCGCCGGCCGAGCTTGGTGACCCGGACGGTGATGAGCACGTCGGCGCCGACGACCGGGCGCTGGAAGCTCGTGGACTGCTGGACGGTGGTCATCGGGCCGTAGGCCCCGCGCGCGGCGGAGACCGCGATGACGGTGGCGGTGTCGGCGGCGGCCATCAGGGCCTGGCCGGACAGGCCGCCGCCGTCCCGGGCGAGGGAGTCGGACCAGGGCAGCCGCAGGACGGCGTGCCGCTCGCCGGTCTCCTCGACGGTGAGGCCGAGGGCGAGGACCCAGGGGGCGAAGTTGTCGGCGAGGATCTTGTCGGCTTCTGCGGGTGTCAGCGTCACCCGGAGATTGTGGCGGCCCGGCCGGGCCGCCACAACTGCCTTTCCTCCGAAGGGATCAGAGGGAGGCGGCCAGCTCGGTGCCCTGGCGGATGGCCCGCTTGGCGTCGAGTTCGGCGGCCACGTCGGCGCCGCCGATCAGGTGTGCCTCGACGCCCTCGGCGCGCAGCGCCTCGTACAGGTCGCGGCGCGGCTCCTGGCCGGTGCACAGGACGACGGTGTCGGCGGGGACCAGGCGTGCCTCGCCGTCGACGGTGATGTGCAGGCCCTCGTCGTCGATCCGCTCGTAGGAGGCTCCGGCGACGGAGACGACCCCGCGGTGCTTGAGTTCCGCGCGGTGGATCCAGCCGGTGGTGGTGCCGAGGCCGGCGCCGACCTTGGTGGTCTTGCGCTGGAGGAGGGTGACGCGGCGCGGGGCGGCGGGCCGCTCGGGGGCGGTGAGGCCGCCGGGGCCGGCGTAGGCGGTGTCGACGCCCCAGTGGCGGAAGTAGACGTCGGGGTCCTGGGAGGCGCCCTCGCCGCTGTCGGTGAGGAACTCGGCGACGTCGAAGCCGATGCCGCCGGCGCCGACGACGGCGACGTTCGTGCCGACGGGGGCGCCGTCGCGCAGCACGTCGAGGTAGCTGACCACGTTCTCCCGGTCCACGCCCTCGATGGCGGGGGTGCGGGGGGTGACGCCGGTGGCGACGACGACCTCGTCGTAGCCGCGCAGGGTGTCGACGTCGGCGTAGGTGTTCAGGCGCAGGTCGACGCCGCGGGCTTCGAGCTGGGTGCCGAAGTAGCGGACGGTCTCCTCGAACTCCTCCTTGCCGGGGATCCGGCGGGCGATGTCGAGCTGTCCGCCGATGTGGCCGGAGGCCTCGAAGAGGGTGACGGCGTGGCCGCGTTCGGCGGCGGAGACGGCGCAGGCGAGGCCGGCCGGGCCGGCGCCGACGACGGCGACGGTCTTCTTCGTCCGGGTCGGGGAGAGGACCAGCTCGGTCTCGTGGCAGGCGCGCGGGTTGACCAGGCAGCTGGTGATCTTGCCGCTGAAGGTGTGGTCGAGGCAGGCCTGGTTGCAGCCGATGCAGGTGTTGATGGTCTCGGAGCGGCCGTCGGCGGCCTTGGCTACGAACTCGGCGTCCGCGAGGAAGGGGCGGGCGAGGGAGACCAGGTCGGCGCGGCCGTCGGCGAGGATCTCCTCGGCCTTCTCGGGGGTGTTGATGCGGTTGCTGGTGACGAGCGGGACGGAGACCGCGCCCATGAGCCGCTGGGTGACCCAGGTGTAGGCGCCGCGCGGGACGGAGGTGGCGATGGTGGGGATGCGGGCCTCGTGCCAGCCGATGCCGGTGTTGATGATGGTCGCGCCGGCGGCCTCGATTTCCTTGGCGAGGTGGACGACCTCGTCGAGGGTGGAGCCGCCGGGGACCAGGTCCAGCATGGACAGGCGGTAGATGAGGATGAAGTCCTCGCCGACGGCGGCGCGGGTGCGGCGGACGATCTCCAGCGGGAAGCGCACGCGGTTCTCGTACGCGCCGCCCCAGGCGTCGGTGCGCCTGTTGGTGGCGGCGGCGATGAACTCGTTGATCAGGTAGCCCTCGGAGCCCATGATCTCGACGCCGTCGTAGCCGGCGAGCTTGGCGAGGCGGGCGGCGCGGACGAAGTCCTCGACGGTCTGCTCGACCTCCTCGGCGGTGAGCTCGTTCGGGACGAAGGGGCTGATGGGGGCCTGGATCGCGCTGGGGGCGACGAGGTCCTTGTGGTAGGCGTAGCGGCCGAAGTGGAGGATCTGCATGGCGATCTTCCCGCCCTCGGCGTGCACCGCGTCGGTGATCACCCGGTGCTCGGCGGCCTCCTCCTCGGTGGTGAGGCGGGAGCCGCCCTCGAAGGGGCGCCCGGCGTCGTTGGGGGCGATGCCGCCGGTGACGATGAGGCCGGCGCCGCCCTTGGCGCGCTCGGCGTAGAAGGCGGCGAGGCGCTCGAAGCCGCCCTGGTGCTCCTCCAGGCCGGTGTGCATCGAGCCCATGATCACGCGGTTCGGCAGGGTGGTGAAGCCGAGGTCCAGGGGGCTCAGCAGGTGCGGGTACGGGCTCATGGGTGCGTCTCTCCTCGCGCGGTGTCCTGACCCTGTTGTAAGCGAGCGGGAGAGGGTTTTGCAACTAAGTGCAAAACAGCTGTGGCGACTCTCACGGGCCCGCCGCCCCTCCGGCCGGTGCCGGAGGGGCGGCGGGGTGCGCCCGTCCCGGGCGGGGGAGCCTCAGGAACGGCGCAGGCGGACCGTGACGATCTGGAACGGGCGCAGGGTCAGCGGGACCGCCCCCGACGGGGTCGGGGCCCCGACGGCCGTGGGCGGCAGCGGGCGCTCCAGGAGGTCCGTCTCGGTCGCCGCCCCGACGGGGAAGCCGGGGGTCAGCACGGCGCGGGCGCGGCCGCCCCGGGACTCGTAGAGCCGGACGACCACGTCCCCGGTGCGGTCCTCGGCGAGCTTGACGGACTCCACCACCACCGCGTCGTCGTCGACGGCCAGCAGCGGCGCGACCGGGCCCGCGCCGCGCAGGACGCGCTCGGGGAGGTTCAGCGCGTGGCCCTCGCGGACCGCGTCCCCGATGCCCGCGCCGGGGGCGAGGGAGTAGCGCAGGGTGTGGCGGCCCTGGTCGGTCTCCGGGTCCGGGTAGCGCGGGGCGCGCAGCAGGGAGAGGCGGACGGTGGTGGTCTGGCCGCCGTCGGGGCGCACGTCGCGGGTGACGTCGTGGCCGTAGGTGGAGTCGTTGAGCAGGGCCGTGCCCCAGCCCGGTTCCTCCGCGTGGATCCAGCGGTGGGCGCAGATCTCGAACCGGGCGGCCTCCCAGGAGGTGTTGGTGTGGGTGGCGCGCTGGACGTGCCCGAACTGGGTCTCGGAGGAGGTCCGTTCGGCCTTCACGTCGAGGGGGAAGGCGGCCTTGAGGAACTTCTCCGTCTCGTGCCAGTCCACCTCGGTGACGAGGTCCACCGTCTTGGCCCCGGCCCGCAGGGTGATCGTCTGGGTGACGGTGGAGGAACCGAAGGAGCGGGTGACGGTGACGGTGCGGGCGTCCGGTCCGCCGTCGGCGACCTCCAGGGCGTCGAGGCCGGTGAGGTCGGTGACCTTGTTGCGGTAGAAGGCCTCGACGTCCCAGGCGTCCCACATGTTGGGGAAGTCGGGGTGGATCTGGAGCAGGTTGGCGGCGGCGCCGGGGGCGAGGGCCTCGCGGCCCCGCTCCAGGTCGTACGCGGAGACGATCAGGCCGCGGCCGTCGACCTCCACGAGCAGCCGCCCGTTCGCCAGGACGTGCCCGCCGCCGTGCCGCTCCTCCACGGTGACCGGCTGCTCGGCCGGGCGGGGGCGGTCCGCGCCGCCGGCCGGGACCCCGCGCCGGGCGTGCGGGGCGCAGTTGAAGACCAGCTCCTCGCCGCCCTCCCCGGCCAGCGCGGTCTGCGCGGCCAGGGTGAGGGCGCGCAGCTCCTCGCCGACGCGGGCGTACGTCTCGCGGGCCTCGCGGTGGACCCAGGCGATGGAGGAGCCGGGCAGGATGTCGTGGAACTGGTGGAGCAGGACGGTCTTCCAGAGGCGTTCCAGGTCCTCGTACGGGTAGGCGAACCCGGGGACGCGCACGGCGGCCGTCGCCGCCCACAGTTCGGCCTCGCGCAGCAGGGACTCGCTGCGGCGGTTGCCCTGTTTGGTGCCGGCCTGGGAGGTGTAGGTGCCGCGGTGCAGTTCCAGGTAGAGCTCGCCGGCCCAGACGGGGGCGTCCTCGTACTCGGCGCGGGCCTGCTCGAAGAAGGCGTCGGGGCGCTCGATCTCCACCCGCGGGGAGCCTTCGAGGTCCCGCAGCCGGCGGGCCCGGGCCAGCTGTTCACGGGTGGGGCCGCCGCCGCCGTCGCCCCAGCCGAAGGGCACGAGCGAGCGTGAACCACGGCCCTTCTCGCGGTAGTTGCGGGCGGCGTGTGCGAGCTGGGCGCCGCCGAGGTCGCTGTTGTAGGTGTCGACTGGCGGGAAGTGGGTGAAGACCCGGGAGCCGTCGATGCCCTCCCACCAGAAGGTGTGGTGCGGGAACCGGTTGGTCTGGGACCAGCAGATCTTCTGGGTGAGGAACCACCGGTTGCCCGCCAGCCGGACGATCTGGGGCAGGGCGGCGGTGTAGCCGAAGGAGTCGGGCAGCCACACCCCCTTGGTGTCGATGCCGAACTCCTCCAGGAAGAACTTCTTGCCGTAGAGGAACTGGCGGACCATCGCCTCGCCGCCGACCATGTTGGTGTCGGACTCCACCCACATGCCGCCGACCGGCGCGAACTGCCCGTCCGCGATCTTCTTCTTGACCCGTTCGAAGAGCTCGGGCCGGTGCGTCTTGATCCAGTCGAGCTGCTGGGCCTGGGACATGGCGAAGACGAACTCGGGGTGCTCGTCCATCAGGGCGACCACGTTGGAGGCGGTCCGGGACACCTTGCGGACCGTCTCGCGCAGCGGCCACAGCCAGGCCGAGTCGATGTGGGCGTGGCCGACGGCGCTGATCCGGTGCGCGGAGGCGTGCGCGGGCGAGGCCAGCACCCCGGCGAGGCGGGCACGGGCGGCGGCGGCCGTGCCGGGGACGTCGTCGAGGTCGACGGCGTCGAGGGCGGCGGCGACCGCGTGCAGGACGGTGTGGCGGCGGGCGTCGTCCTCGGCGAGCTGCGACATCAGCCCTTCGAGGACGTCGAGGTCCTGGACGAGTTCCCAGACCTCGGTCTCGAAGACGGTCAGGTCCATCCGGGCCAGCCGGTACAGGGGCCGGTCGCCGCTGGTCAGCCGGTCCCCCTCGGCGGTGGGCCGGTGCTCGACCAGGACGGGGTTGGCGGCGGCCTCGACGTACCACTCGACCCGCTCGCCGCCGGCCGCCCGGTCGGCGACGCGCACCCAGTCGTTGTACGGGTTGAGGCCCTTGACCTCGGAGCCGTCGGCCCGGTGGACCAGGCCCTCGCACTGGAACCCGGGCATCATCCGGTCGAAGCCGAGGTCGAGGACGGCCTCGACGGTGCGGCCCGCCCAGTCGGCGGGTACCTCGCCGGTGATCCGGAACCAGGTGGTGCCCCAGGCCGGGCCCCAGGCGTCACCGGCCGCGCAGCGCGTGTAGGGGGCGGCCAGGGCCTCGGCCACGGGCACGGGTTCGCCGGGGGCGTCCCAGCGTTCGACGGTGAGCGGGAGCGGACGGGAGCGGACGGCGGGCCGGATGCGTTCGCCCAGGACCCGGCGCAGGCGTTGCTCGGTGATGCTGCGGTCGTCGTGCATGACGGCGGCTCCAGAGGGGAGGGTCGGTGCGGAGCGGATCGGGGCGGGTCAGACCTTGACGGCGCCCTCCCCCACCCCTCGGAAGAAGTGGCGCTGGAGGGCGAGGAAGAGCAGCAGCATCGGCAGCAGGGAGGCCATCGCCCCGGCCGCGATCAGCCGCTGGTCGTTGACGGTGGTGGCGCCGGCCAGGCTCTTGAGGCCGAGCTGGAGGGTGTAGTGGTCGCTGTCGGTCAGGACGATCAGGGGCCACAGGAAGTCGTCCCAGGCCCCCATGAAGCTGGTGATGCACACCACGGCCAGGGCGCCCCGGGCCGACGGGAGGAAGACGCGGGTGAACCGGGTCCACTCGTTCGCCCCGTCGAGCACCGCGGCCTCCTCCAGCTCCCGGGGTACGGCGAGGAACGCCGCCCGCATGATCATGATGTTGAGGACGGAGACCGCGCCGGGCAGCCACACGCCGACCAGGGTGTCGACCAGTCCCATCTCGCGGACGGTGAGGAACATCGAGATCATCACGGACTCGAACGGGAACATCAGGGTGGCGGTCAGCACGGTGAAGACGGTCCTGCGGCCCTTCCAGCCCTCCCGGGACAGGGCGTAGCCGCCCATCGCGGCGAACAGCAGGTTCGAGGCGACGGCGAGGGCCGCGACCACGAGGGTGTTGGCGGTGTAGGCGAGCAGCGGGAAGGACTCGGCGACCCGGACGTAGTTGTCGAGGGTGGGGCGGGCGGGCAGGACCCCCTCGTAGACGTTCTCCCCGCGCCCGCGCAGCGAGGTCAGGAACTGCCAGGCCAGGGGGCCGGTCGTCACCACGAGGGCCAGGCAGAGCGTCAGGTAGCGGGCCGCGAGGCCGGCGGCCCGGCGCCCGGACGGGCCGCGCCGCCGGCTCACGCCTCGTCCCCCTTCGCCAGCCGGCGGCCCAGCAGGCTGAAGGCCAGGGTCAGCAGGAACAGCAGCAGGGAGAGGGCGGAGGCGTAGCCGGTCTCGCCGGCGAAGCCCAGGCCGACCTGCCGGATCAGGAACGGCAGGGTGCGGGCGCCGCCGCCGGGGCCGCCGCTCTCCCCGCCCAGGATGTAGACCTCGGTGAACACCCGCAGGGCCGAGATCGCCGAGAGGGTCCCCACGAGCAGCATCATCGGCTTCACGGAAGGGATGGTGATGCCGGTGAACCGGCGGAGCGCCCCGGCCCCGTCGAGGGCGGCGGCCTCGTACAGGGCGCCCGGGACGTTCCCGAGGGCGGCCAGGTAGAAGACCATGTAGTAGCCCAGGCCCTTCCACACGGTGACGATCATCGCGGAGACCAGCAGGAGGGTGCTGTCGGTCAGGAAGGGCACCGGCTCCGCGACCAGCCGCAGCCGGACCAGGACGGCGTTGACCGCCCCGTCGCTGCGCAGCAGCCACTGCCAGATCAGGCCTACCACCACGGCGGAGGCGATCACCGGGGTGTAGAAGGCGGACCGGAAGAGGCCGATGCCGGGGACCTCCCGCCGGACCAGGACGGCGAGGGCGAGCGGCAGCAGCACCAGGCAGGGCACGACGACCAGCAGGTACAGCACGCTGTTGGCGGCGGCCAGCCAGAAGTCGGGGTCGGCCAGCGCCCGCCGGTAGTTGGCGAGGCCGACGAAGCCGCCGCCGTCCAGGACCCGGGCGTCGGTGAGGGACAGGACGACGGTGTTGACGAACGGCCAGAGGCTGAACAGCAGCACCGCGGCCAGCCCGGGCGCGAGGAACAGGTACGGGCTCCACCACCGGCGGTGCGGCAGCCCTCCCGCGCCGTCGGGGGCCGTCACCTCTCGCCCGCAGCCGCCAGCAGCCGGTTGGCCTCCTCCTGGGCGCGGCGCACGGCCGTGCGGGCGTCCTCCTCGCCCTTGACCGCCTTCTGCATCTCGCGCGCCACCGCGTCGCCGACCTGGCTGCTCCACTGGACGGGGGTGTTGGCGTCGAGGGCGGCCGTCCTCAGCTGTTCGGCGCCGATCGCGCGGGCCAGCGTCTCGGCGTCCTTGCCGTCGCCCCGGTCGGCGAAGCGCGGGTCGGCCAGGCCCCGGGCGTTGGAGGGGTAGATGGTGGCCCGCCGGGAGAACTCCACCTGGTTGGGGCCGTTGGTGACCCACTTGGCGAACTCGGCCGCCGCGTCCGGGTGCGCGGTGTCCTTGCGGATGCCGAGGGACTGGGCGTAGATGCCGATGTGGCCGAGGGTTCCGGTGACGGCGCCGGCGACCCGGGTCTGCGCGTAGACCTGCGGGGCGTTGGCCTTGATGTCCTTGACGAAGCCCGGGGAGCCGGGGCCGAAGACGAGCCTGCCGCTGCCGTAGAGCTGGTTGACGTCGTCGGCCTTCAGGAGGGACTCCTTGGGCATGGCGCCCTTGGCGTACAGGTCCTTCATCCGTTCGACCCAGGTGACGGCCTTGTCGGTGTCGAAGGTGAACCGGTCCCCGGCCGCGTTCAGCAGGGGGACGCCCATCTTCTGCCAGTCGCCGGGCAGCCTCCCCTTCGGGTCGGCCATGAAGGCCGCGTACCGGCCGCCGGAGGTCTGCGCGATCTTGTCGGCGTAGTCGAAGAACTGCTCGACGGTGGTGGGCGGCCGGGCCGGGTCGAGGCCGGACTTCACGAACAGGTCCTGGTTGTAGGTGAGGATCTCGGGGGTCACGTACCACGGGTAGGCGTAGACCCCCTCGCCCTTGCCGGGCAGTTTGAACTGCTCCCAGGCGCCCGGGACGTACTCCGCGGCCACCGCCCCGTCGAGTGCGGCCACGTCGGCGAGCATGCCGCGGCCGGCGAGGAGCTGGAAGGAGTCGGTGGAGAGGTTGACGACGTCGGGGAGGGCGCCGGCCCGGGCGTCCGCGACGAGCTTCTCGTTGTAGCCGTCGCCCGGGACGTCCTCCCACTTCACCTTGGCGTCCGGGTACTTCCGCTCGAAGGAGTCGATGACGCCCTGGACGTAGGCGGTGTAGACGGGCTTGAGCTGGAGGGTCCGGAAGGTGATCTCCCCGGCCACTCTGCCGGTCCTGTGCGCCTCCCCCGTACCGCGGCGGGTGCCGCCGACGCCGCAGGCGGTGAGGGAGAGGAGTCCGGCGGCCAGCGCGGTGGCGACGGCCGTACGGGTCAGGTGGGAACGGGTCATCGTCGCCGCCTTCGTGGGAGTTCCGGCTCCGGCGCCGGAGGGCGGTGCCCCAGGCTGTACGCAAGCGCCGGGCCCGTCAATGCGGCCGGAATCCCGATGGCCGGGGGAACCCTTGCCGGGGGGCGGCGAAAGGAAGTCCGTGCGCTGCTTACCGCACGGCTTCCACCTGGACTGATGCGCTTTAGTACGAGGCCCCGCGCCAATGCCGCCGACGGGGCGGCCGAGGTGATTCCCGGGCCGGGTTTGACTTCTTATCGACGGTCCTCGACAAGGCCCGGGAGCCGATTCGCGGCGCGCTCACTAATGCGGTTTAGCATCCGCCGGCGGGGCGGGCCCCTCCCGCAAGTGCCGCCGCCCGCCCGGCCGTTAGCACGTGCGGCGGCCGCCGGGCAAGGGCTCCCCGACGACCGGCCCCGAACGGATCATGGACTTTGCCTTGATCAACGCAATGTGGTGGATTGATCACCCACTGTCGCGATGTCGCCCGTCAGCGAAGGAACCTCCCCATGCGCACGGTCCGAGAGTCGGTCCTGGACGTCCTGCGAACCCACGGGATGACCACGGTCTTCGGCAACCCGGGTTCGACCGAACTCCCCATGCTCAAGCGGTTCCCCGAGGACTTCCGCTACGTCCTCGGACTCCAGGAGGCCGTCGTCGTCGGCATGGCGGACGGCTTCGCCCTCGCCTCGGGCACCACCTCCCTCGTCAACCTGCACACCGGGCCGGGCACGGGCAACGCGATGGGCGCGATCCTCGGCGCCCGCGCCAACCGCACCCCGATGGTGGTCACCGCCGGACAGCAGGTGCGCGCCATGCTCACCATGGAGGCCCTGCTGACCAACCCCCAGCCGACCCTCCTGCCCCAGCCCGCCGTGAAGTGGGCGTACGAGCCGCCGCGCCCGGCGGACGTCGGCCCCGCGCTCGCCCGCGCGGTGCGGATCGCCGAAACCCCGCCGCAGGGACCGGTGTTCCTCTCGCTGCCGATGGACGACTTCGACGTGGTGCTCGACGAGGACGAGGACCGGGCCGCCCAGCGGACCGCGGCCCGGACCGTGACGCACGCCGCCGCCCCCGCCGCCGAGGTGGTGGAGCGGCTCGCCGCACGGCTCGCGGGCGCGCGCCGCGCCGTCCTCGTCGCCGGGAACGACGTGGACGCCTCGGGGGCCTGGGACGCCGTGGTCGAGCTGGCCGAGCGCACGGGGCTGCCGGTCTGGTCCGCGCCCACCGAGGGGCGGGTCGCCTTCCCCAAGTCCCACCCGCAGTACCGGGGGATGCTGCCCCCGGCGATCGGACCGCTCTCCCGCTGCCTGGAGGGCCACGACCTGGTGCTGGTGATCGGCGCACCCGTCTTCTGCTACTACCCCTACCTCCCCGGCGCCTACCTGCCCGAGGGCTCCGAGCTCGTCCAGCTGACCCGGGACGCCGACGAGGCCGCCCGGGCCCCCGTCGGCGACGCCCTGGTGGCCGACATCGCCCTGACCGTACGGGCGTTGACGGCCGCGCTGCCCGCCCGGGAGGCGGCTCCGGCCGCGCCGCGCATCGCGCGGGCCGAGTCCTTCGAGGAGGTCGACGGGGCGCTCACCCCGCTCGCCGCCATGACGGCCATCGCCCAGGGCGCCCCCGAGAACACCCTCTGGATCAACGAATCCCCCTCCAACCTGGGACAGTTCCACGACGCCACCCGGATCGACACCCCCGGCTCCTTCCTCTTCACGGCGGGCGGCGGCCTCGGCTTCGGCCTGGCCGCGGCCGTCGGCGCCCAGCTCGGTGCCCCGGACCGGCCGGTGGTCTGCGTCCTCGGCGACGGCTCCACCCACTACGCCGTCCAGGCCCTGTGGACCGCCGCCGCCTACAAGGTGCCCGTCACCTTCGTCGTGCTGAGCAACCAGCGCTACGCGATCCTCCAGTGGTTCGCCCAGGTGGAAGGCGCCCAGGGCGCGCCCGGGCTCGACATCCCCGGACTGGACGTCACGGCCGTCGCCACCGGCTACGGGGTGCGCGCCCACCGGGCGTCCGGATGCGCCGAACTGACGAAGCTGGTGCGGGAGGCGGCCCTCCAGCAGGACGGCCCGGTGCTCATCGACGTGCCCGTCACCACCGAGCTCCCCACCCTGTAGCCCGCTCCCCCGCCCCGTCCCGGAAGGCCGGCATGTCCCTCCCCTGCGACACCCCCCTCCTGCTCTCCAGGCTCCGCTCGGCCCTCCCCGCCGACGCCCTGCTCACCGATCCGGCGGACCTCGCCGCCCACTCCCGGGACACCGCGCCCTTCTCCGAGTGCGGCACCCCCGCCGTCGTCGTCCTCCCCCGCACCGCCGAGCAGGTCGAGCACGTGATGCGGACCGCCTACGAGCTGGACGTGCCCGTCGTCCCGCAGGGCGCCCGGACCGGACTCGCGGGCGCCGCCAACGCCGTCGACGGCTGCGTGGTGCTGTCCACCACCGCCATGGACCGGATCCTGTCCGTCGACCCCGCCAACCGCCTCGTGCGCTGCGAGCCCGGCGTCACCACCCGCCGCCTCGCCGAGGCCGTCGCCGCGCACGGGCTGACGTACCCGCCGGACCCCGCGTCCTGGGAGACCTGCACCATCGGCGGGAACATCGCCACCGGCGCGGGCGGCATCTGCTGCGTCAAGTACGGGGTCACCGCCGACTACGTCCTCGGGCTGGACCTCGTCCTCCCCGACGGGCGGCGGATGCGCACCGGGCGGGACACCGCCAAGGGCGTCGCCGGATACGACCTGACACGGCTGGTCGTCGGCTCCGAGGGCACCCTCGCGGTGGTCGTCGGCGCCACCCTCGCCCTGCGGCCCGCCCGGCCGCCGGCCCTCTCCCTGCTGGCCCGGTTCCCCACCCTGACCGCCGCCGGGGACGCCGTCGCCGCGATCATCGCCGCCGGGCACACCCCCTCCGCGCTCGAACTCCTCGACCGGGCCACCACCCGGGCGGTCGTGGACCTCGGGACGCACCCGCTGATGCGCGCGGCCGGCGCCGCCACCCTGATCGTCGAGAGCGACGGGGCGGACCCCTCCGCCGAGCTGACCGCCATGGAACTCCTCTGCAAGGAGGCCGGAGCCGACGAGGTCACCGCCTCCGCCACCGCCGAGGAGGCCCGGGAGATCATCGAGGCGCGCCGCCTGGTCACCCCCGCCCTCGGCGCCCGCATGGCCTCCCGGGGCGGCGGGCTCACCGCCTTCATCGAGGACGTGGCCGTCCCCCGCACCGAACTCCCCCGGCTGATCGGCCTGATCGAGGGCATCGCCGACCACCACCGGCTGGAGGTCTTCACCCTGGGCCACGCCGGGGACGGCAACCTGCACCCCACCGTCGTCTTCGACGCCTCCGACCCGGACGAGCTCGCCCGCGCCCGCGCCGCCTACGACGACATCATGGCCGCCGGCCTCGCCCTGGGCGGCACCACCACCGGCGAACACGGCATCGGCACCCTCAAGCGGGAGTGGCTGGAACGCGAGCTGGGCCCCGTCTCCCTGGAGCTCCAGCGCGGCCTCAAGCGGCTGTTCGACCCCAAGAACCTCCTCAACCCCGGCAAGGTGGTCTCGGCATGACGCACTCCACCGGAACGCGCGAGAGCGCCCGCCCCGGGACGGCCCCGGTCCGGGCCGGCCTGGCGGAGACCGTCCGCTTCATGGCCACCCACACCCTCCCCGTGTTCGTACGCGGCGTCGCCAGCCCCCGCTTCGGGGTGGTGTCCCTGTACTCCCGGGTCAACCAGCCGGCCTGGTCGAACGCGACGCTGCGGGCGATGAGGGCGCGGCACGGAGGGGCGCCCGTCATGGTGCGCGCCCTCTCCGGCGACATGCTCGTCCTCTTCGACGAGGAGGACGTCGCCCGGTTCTTCGCCGAGCCCATGGACACCCTCGCCATGGACGCCAAGGACAAGCTCGACAGCCTCTCCGTGCTCGAACCCACCGGGGTGATCTGCTCGCACGGACGGCTGCGCGAGGACCGCCGGGAGGTCAACGACCGGGCCCTGGCCCCGGGCGAGCCCCTGCACCCCGACCGCACCGCCTACACGGCGGTCGTCGAGGAGGAGTGCCGCCCGCTCACCGCCGCCACCGTCCTCGGCTTCCCCCTCCTGCGCACGGCCCTGGCCCGGATCTCCCGCCGGATCGTCCTGGGCGACCGCGCCGCCGACGACGGGGAGCTCGCCGGCTGGCTCACGGCCCTGCGCGACCGGGCCAACTGGATGGGCCGCAGCCGGCCCGAGGACAGCCGGGCCCTGTACGCCCGGGCCGAGGCCCGGATCGCCCGGTACGCGGCCGACGCACCGCCCCACACCCTGGCCGCGCGCGCCCTGAGCGCCCCCTCCCCCGAGGGCACCGACCCGCTGGGCCAGACCCACCACTGGCTGCTGGCGATCGACGTCCTGGCGCCGATCGTCATCCGCACCCTGCTCCTGCTGGCCGCCCACCCCGCCGAACAGGACGAGGTACGGGCGGAGATCGCGGCCGGGACCCCGGGACTGCCCCGGCTGCGGGCCTGTGTGCAGGAGTCCGTACGGCTGTACCCGATCGTCCCGGACCTCGTACGGGTCACCCGCGCCGAGACCGAATGGCGCGGGGTGCGCCACCCGGCCGGGACCACCGTCCTCGTCCCCATCGGCTTCCACCAGCGCGACCCCGAGCGGGTACCCGGCGGGCACCTGTTCGCGCCCGCCCGCTGGCTGGCCCCCGGCGCCGACGCGGACCCGCGCACGGCCCCCTTCAGCCAGGGGCCCGGCCGCTGCCCGGGCGACCGGCTCGGGCTGCTGCTGTCCTCGCTGGTCTGCGCCGAGGTGCTGCGCGGCAACCGGATCACCGGAGCCCGCCCGGCCCTCGACACGGGCCGCCCGCTGCCCGGCATCGTCGACACGGCCGGCATCCGGCTCCGCCTCGGCCGCCCCTGACCCCCAGCCCCAGCCCCAGCCCGAGGAGAGGAGCACCCCGTGCCCGAAGCCGCGCCCGGGAGCGGCGCGCCCGATGCGGCGGCGCCCGTCACCCAGCCGGACGTCGCCTCCCTGCACCACGTCTGCCGCGAACTGGCGGCGGCCGCCGACGCCGTGCGCGAGGCCGCCCGCTACGCCTCCGGCCTCGCCCTCGGCCCCGCGCCGCTGCGGACGGCGGCCGGCCCCCGGCGGGCCCGGGCCGGCCGGCGCCGCCTGCTGAGGACCCTGCTCGACCCCACCGGCTTCGGCTGGGGCCCGCAGGGGCGCACCCCGCTCGCCGGCGCCGCCTGGCTGGCGGGGGTCCTCACCAGCAGGGAGAGCCTGGCGGTCAGCCTCGCCGTCACCGGGCTCAAGACGCGGATCCGGGCGGCCGCCGTGCGCCACCCGGAACTGCTGGCCGACGCCACCACCTCGCGGGTGCTGCGCGCCGTCGACGAGGACCGGCACACCGAGGCGGCCCGGGTCTTCAGGGGACTGCTGACGGACAAGGGCGCCGAGTACGCCCTGGCCCTGCTGGCGCCGTCCTTCGCCGACATCATGGCCTGGAGCGCGCTGACCGACGAGAACCCCTTCAACGACGCCGCCGGCTGGCAGATCGCCACCCACCGCCCGCTGACCTCGGACTTCTTCCTCGGCACCCCCAGCGCCGTCTGGGCCTTCCTGGACCGGGGCAGCGGCCGCGCCGAACCCCACACCCCCACGGCCGAGCTGCTGGAGCGGATCGACGCCTCGGGCACCATCGTCGGCTACGTCCGCAACATCGGCCACCTCGGCACGCGCGGGCTGCTCCTGGTCCAGGCGGTGGCCGGCCCGGACGGCGAGCGCCGGTTCGTGGTGCAACTGGCGGGCATGGGCAAGGGGTTCAACCAGGAGGGCCCGCAGGACGTGGTGGGCAGCTGCAACGCGATGGGCTCCACCGACACCGCCTACACCCGGGCGGTGCGCAGGGCGCTGAACCGGCTGGTGCCCTCCGGTTCGGAGGTGGCCCTCGTCGGGCACAGCCAGGGCGGGCTCACCGCGATGAACCTGGCGGCGAGCCGGGACTTCAACGCCCTGTACACCGTCACGCACGTGGTCGCGATCGGTTCGCCGATCGACCACAAGCGGGCCGCCGATCCGCGCACCCGGGTGGTCTCCCTCGTCAACGAACACGACATCGTGCCGTCCCTGGAGGGCCGGTCATCGGTCTCCGCCTACGAACTCCCCGACGAGTTCACCGAGTTCACCTGGAAGGACGACACCCACGCCTTCCCCCTGTGCCATGCGGCGGAGCGGTACGCGCACAACCTGGAGCACGACGTCCCCCACGCGCGCACCCACGTCGACTCCGAACTCGCGGCCTTCCGCGGCCGGGTCACCGGCACCCACCTGTTCACCCTCCACGACCGCTGAGGACCCCGTATGACCGACACCACCGACGCCACTGCACAGGCCGGCGCCGAGGCCCCCGGGGCCGCCGGGCGGCTGCCCGGCCAGTCCGGCCGCGGCACGCCGCCGGCCCCGACGCCGGCCCCCCGGCCGTACGGGCCGCCCGGACTCCTGGAGCGGCTGGAGTCGGCGGCCTTCGCCCGGATCAACCGCACCCGCGAGTGGTACGAACTGCCGGGCCCGCTCGGCCTGATGAACCTCGCCGTGATCCGCGAGGACCTGCGCCGCCACAACCTGCACGACACCTTCGGAGCGGGCGGCGAACGCGACCGCCGTCCCACTCGCCGGCTCGCGCCGCACCGCTCGTACGACGGCTCGGGCTACGACCCGTACGACGAGGACATGGGCCGCGCCGGTACCCGGCTGGACCGCAACTCCCCCCTGGAGCTGGTCCATCCGGACGAGGACGAGGAGCTGATGGCGCCCAGCCCGCGCGAGGTCAGCCGGCGGCTGCTGGCCCGCCGCGGCTTCGTCCCCGCGCCCACCCTCAACCTGCTCGCCGCCGCCTGGATCCAGTTCCAGAACCACGGCTGGGCCAACCACGGGGACAACGAGGAGGCCGAGCCCTTCACCGTCCCGATCGCCGCCGACGACGACTGGGAGCGGCAGGGCGGCACCTGCCCGATGCGGGTGCGCCGCACCCGCCCCGACCCGGTCGCGCACACCGCGCCCGGCGTCCCGCCCACGTACGAGAACACCGTCACCCACTGGTGGGACGGCTCGCAGATCTACGGATCGGACGAGGCCCGCTGCCGCTCCCTGCGCACCGGGGAGCACGGGCACCTGATCCTGGAGGACGGCCGGCTGCCCCGGGACCCGCGGCCCGGGATGGAGTGCCTCGACGCCACCGGGATGAACAGCGACTACTGGAGCGGCCTGTCGCTGCTGCACACGCTGTTCGCCAAGGAGCACAACGCGATCTGCGACCTGGTCCGCTCCCACCACCCCACCTGGGACGACGAGCGGCTCTTCCACACCGCCCGGCTGGTCAACACCGCCCTGATGGCGAAGATCCACACGGTGGAGTGGACCCCGGGGATCCTCGACCACCCGGTGCTGCACCACGCGATGCGTGCCAACTGGTACGGGCTGCTGCCCCGCTGGGTGACGAAGACCTTCGGGCGGATCGGCGGCGAGGCCCTCAGCGGGACCCTGGGCTCGGCCACCGACCACCACGCGGCGCCGTTCTCCATGACGGAGGAGTTCGTGTCGGCGTACCGGCTGCACCCGCTGATCCCGGACGAGATCACGGTACGCGAGCACCGCGGCGGCGCCGTGCGCAAGGTGATCGGCTTCGACGACATGCAGGGCGCCACGACCCGCACGGCGGTCGACGAATTCGGGGCCGGCGACCTGCTGTACACCTTCGGGATCTCCCACCCCGGCGCCCTCGTCCTGCACAACCACCCGGACGCCCTGCGGAACTTCGCGCGGCTGTCCGGCGAGCACATCGACCTCGGGACGGTGGACGTGCTGCGGGACCGGGAGCGCGGCATCCCCCGCTACAACGCCTACCGCGCGATGCTGCGCAAGCGGCCGGTCACCTCCTTCGAGGAGCTGACCGGCGGCCACCCCGGCGACACCCCGCTGCTGCGGGAGCTCTACGACGGGCGGCTCGACCGGGTGGACACGCTGGTCGGCAACCTCGCCGAACCTCGCCCGGCGGGCTTCGGGTTCAGCGACACCCTCTTCAGGATCTTCGTGCTGATGGCCACCCGCCGGCTCAAGAGCGACCGGTTCTTCACCACCGACTACCGCCCGGAGGTGTACACGCCCGAGGGGCTGCGCTGGGTGGACGAGAACTCGATGGTGACGGTCCTGCTGCGGCACCACCCGGAGCTGGAACCGCATCTCGCCGGGGTGTCCAACGCGTTCGCCCCGTGGAAGGGGCGGTCGTGAGCGGGCGGCCTGACGGGGCCCGGGGGCCCGCCGACGGACTGCGCGCGCACGCCGCCGGGCTGCGCGAGCGGGCGGAGCGGCTGCGCGGCGCCTGCGAGGCCCTGGACTGGAAGGGGCCGCAGGCCGACGCCTTCCGCGCCCGGGTCGAGGAGCTCGCGCTGCGCTGCGGCCGGGCGGCCGAGGGGCTGGCCCTCTCGGCAGCCGAACTGGACGGCGGGCCGGACCGGCCGGAGCGCCGGGGGCGCTACTTCATGCGGTAGCCGGCCTTCTCGGCGAGCTTGCCGTCCTTGAAGCAGAACCGCAGCACGTCCTCGTCGGCCTTGCCGTCGCTGGACACGTACCAGGCGCACACGCTGCCCGCGGGCTCGGCGGGGCCGCCCTCCTTGAGGGCGCCCTTGACGAAGCTCTCGCCCGAGGGCAGCTTGGCGCGGACGGAGGCCTCGGAGTCGCCGACGCGCACCGACTCGTACACCTTCGGATCGACGAGGGTCTCCTCGGCCACGTCCATCATCTTGCCTATGCCGAAGAAGAGGGCGATCAGGATGCCGACGCCCAGGACCAGCGCCACCCCGCAGCCGATGAGACAACCCTTGCGCTGAGCCATGACCCGTTTCCTCCGTGCCCTCGTGTTCCTGCCGACACCGTGGAGCCTCGCAGGGGCGGGGGCGGGGGCGCCGTCCTCGAAAGTCGCGGGCGGCCACGACGATCGTCGTCGGCCTCAGAGGTCGCCGGGGTCGGTGTTCGCCCCGCACAGGACGACGGCGACCTGCTCGCCCAGCGGCCGCGGCGCGGTGCGTACGGCCGCCAGGGCGGTCGCGGCGCCGGCCTCGACGACGATCCGGTGCTCCTCCCAGAGGGCGCGCCGGGCGGCCGTGACGGCCTCGTCCGGGACGAGGACGGAGACGGCGTTGTCCCGTCGGACGGCGGCCAGGGCGTCGGCGGAGACCCGGGAGGCGCCGAGGGAGTCGGAGGCCACGGAGTCCACGGGGACGTCGACGGGGCGTCCCGCCTCCAGGGCGGCGTTCAGGGCCCGGCAGTTCTCGGGTTCCACCGCGACCACGCGGATGCCGTGGACCCGCGCGGCGGTGGCCACGCCGGCGAACAGCCCGCCCCCGCCGACCGCGACGACCACGGTGTCCAGGCCGGGTACGGCGGCGCGGATCTCGTCGACGAGGGTTCCGGCGCCGGCCGCGATGAGCGGGTGGTCGTAGGCGTGGCTGGCGAGGGCGCCGCTGCCGGCCGCGAACCGCCGGCAGGCCTCCAGGGCCTCGCCGTAGGTGTCGCCGACGAGCCGGACGTCGGCGCCGTAACCGCGCAGCCGGTCCACCTTGACGCGGGGCGCGGTGGCGGGGAGGAAGACGGTGGCGGGCACGCCCTGCGCGCGGGCCGCCCAGGCGCAGGCCAGACCGGCGTTGCCGCCGGAGGCGATGGTGACGCCGGCGGCCGGGAGGGTGCCCGCGGCGCGGTGGGCGGCGAGGAAGTTGTGGGCGCCGCGGGCCTTGAAGGAGCCGGTGTGCTGGAGGTACTCCAGGGCGTACCAGAGGCCTTCGCCGGCGGGGGCGACGGTGACGGGCCGGATCGCCCCGGCCGTCCGGTCGGCGGCGGCGCGGACGGCTGCGTGGTCGAGCTGCTGTTCCATGGCGGGCGGCCTCTCTCGTGCTCTCGGGGCGGGGCGGGGGTGCTCAGGGCGCGCGGCGGGCGGGCCGGGCGGCGGCGATGAGCTGGCGCAGGGCGCCGTAGTAGACCTCGTGGTCGGTCAGCGGGGGCAGCAGTTCGGCCGGGTCGCCGCCGAGGACGGGGAACTCGGCCGGGTCGAGCGCGGCGAGCGCGGCCCGGGAGGCGGCGGTGGCCCCGGCGGGGTCGCGGTGGTCGACGAAGGCGGCGCTGCCCAGGGTGAGCAGGTACATCCGGCGGTAGACGGTCATGGCCTCGGCCCGGCTCATCCCGGCGGCGACGCTGTCGGCGAGGGCGGGTTCGACGAGCCGGGCGAGCAGCTGGCGGCCGAGCCAGGGGCGGCCGCCGCGCAGCACGAGCAGCCCGGGGTGGGCGGTGAGCAGCCGGTAGAGGGCGCCGAAGCGCTGCTCGGCCGCCTCGGCCCAGTCGGTTCCGGCGGGGATGGCGGGGAGGCGGGCGGCGAGGTGCTCGGTGCACAGGTCCATCAGGCCGGCCAGGTCGGTGCAGCGGCGCTGGACGGTGGCGTGGGAGACGTCGAGGCGGTCGGCGAGGGCGCGGAAGCTCAGGGCGGCGGGCCCCTCCTCGTCGAGGATGCGCAGGGCGGCGACGGCGATGGCCTCGGGGGTCGCCCGGTCGAGGGCCGCTGATCTTCTCGGCATGAGATACACCGTATCAGCCGCCGTCACATACACCGTATCCCCACCCCTGACCCCTCTCCCCCTCCCCATCGGGGTGACACGGTCGTGTGACATCGATGGCGGCCAAATTGCTGGTCATCACGCCATATCCATCGACTTATGTTGACAGCGGGTAGTCGCACCGCTGCACTGAGGCACGATCCCCGTCGGTACGCCCCACGCCAAGGAGACCCCGTGCCGCCTCGCCTGCGCGCCTCACTCCCCTGTCTGACCGCGGCCGCCGTGCTCGCCCTCGCCCTCTGCCCCGCCCCGGCGACGGCGGAGCCGACCGCGACCTCGGACACCCCGCTCGCCCTCACCCCGCCCATGGGCTGGAACAACTGGGCGCACTACATGTGCGACATCGACGAGGCGAAGGTGGTCGCCAACGCCGAGGGGCTGGTCTCCAGCGGCCTCGCCGCCAAGGGCTACGACACCGTCACCGTGGACGACTGCTGGATGCTGGGGGAGCGGGACGCGCAGGGGAACCTGGTCGCCGACCCGGTGAAGTTCCCGCACGGCATGGCCTGGCTGGGCGAGCATCTGCACGCCAAGGGGCTGAAGTTCGGGATCTACGAGGACGCCGGCTCGCTCACCTGCGAGCGCTACCCGGGCAGCGGTGCCCCCGAGGGCGGCGGCGCGGACCACTACGCCCGCGACGCCCGGCTGTTCGCCTCCTGGAACGTGGACTACGTGAAGATGGACGGCTGCAACCTGTGGGTGCCGCCCGGGAAGACGAAGGAGGAGGCCTACCGGGACGCGTACAACGCGGTGGCCAGGGCGCTGCGCGACAGCGGGCGCGCGATGGTGCTCTCCGCCTCCGCCCCCGCCTACTTCCAGCAGGGCGAGTGGGGCGGCTCCGACTGGCACAAGGTCCTCGACTGGGTCGGCGAGACCGGCCAGTTGTGGCGCGAGGGCAAGGACATCAAGGTCTACAAGCCGTCCGCCCCCCAGACCTCCCGCTGGAGTTCGGTCCTCGGCAACTACGGCTACAACCGCTGGCTCGGCCGGTACGCGGCCCCCGGCAACTGGAACGACCCCGACTTCCTGATCGCGGGCGCCCCCGGCCTGACGGACGCCGAGAGCCGCAGCCAGGTGGGGCTCTGGGCGATGATGGCGGCCCCGTTCATCCTGTCCTCGGACGTCCCGGCGCTCAGCCCGGGCGGGCTCGCGGCCCTCGGGAACACCCGGCTGATCGAGCTGGACCAGGACCCGATGGGCCGCCAGGGCGCGGTCGTCTCCTCGAACGCGACCTTCGAGGTGCTGGCCCGGCCGCTGGCGAACGGGGAGCGGGCCGTGGCGGTGCTCAACCGCTCCGGCGCCGACCGCGACGTCTCCGTACCGCTCGCCCACGTCGGGCTGCCCGCCCCCTGCACGGTGGACGCCGAGGACCTGTGGACCGGCAAGCGCGGCACGGCCGTGACCACGCTGACCGGACGGGTCGCCGCGCACGACACGGCCGTGTGGCGGCTCACCCCGCGCGGCTGCGCCGAGGCGGTGCCCACCGGGCAGATCAACGGCCTCGGGGCCGCGTGCGCCGACGGGACCCGGGCCGGCGGCGGCGCGGTCGTCCTGGCCGCCTGCACCGCCGGAGAGGCCCAGCGCTGGACCCTGGGCGGCGGCGGACGGCTGACGCTGGCCGGCCGGTGCCTCACCGCGGGCGCGGGCGGCCTGGTGGAGCTGGCCGACTGCACCCCGGGCCGCCGGGCCGGCCAGAGCTGGCGCCACCGGCGGGACGGGTCCCTGGTGGAGGAGACGAGCGGCTCCTGCCTGACGGCCCCGCCCGCCCCCGCGACCGCCGGCGCCCCGGCGGAGCGGCTGCGGCTGTCCGCGTGCGGTGACCACCGGGCCGACCAGGCCTGGTCCCTGCCGGTGTGAGCCCGCGCCGGGGCGGGGCCTTCACTCTTCCGGGGGAATCGCCTCGGGGGCGGCCCCGCCCGGCACGAGCCCTGGGTTCACTGGCGCGGAACGGCCGGGGCAGGCCCCGGGGGCCACGAGAGCCGACAGGAGTACACCGACATGTACGAGAACGCCCAGGAGCGGCCCCCGGCCCCCGGCCCTCCGACCGCCGGGATCACCGACGGGGTGGTGGAACTCCGCAAACGCAGACCGGCGGCCCCGGCGGAGCCGGACGAGGATGGCCGCCGCAGCCCGGACGCCGGGGCCGGGGCCGGCCAGGACGCCTGACCCGCTGCCGCTGCGCGGGCTTGCTCCCCGCCCCACCCTTCGCCCGTTCCCTGGGGCTCCGCCCCAGACCCCGCGCCTCAAACGCCGGCGGGGCTGGATTTCGCGCAGCGAAATTCCAGCCCGCGCGGCGTTTGAGCGC